>JAFIEN010000138.1 GCA_020832515.1 Rubellimicrobium sp.
CCCCCCCCCCCCCCCCCCCCCCCGCAGGTTGGCTCCGATCAACGGAACGGAATGGCGTACATCAACCCGCCTTCGGTATAGAGCGCGTTCAGACCACGCTCGAGGCCGATCGGGGTTTCCACGCCGATGTGGCGGGAAAAGATTTCGCCGTAATTGCCGACGGCTGCGATCGCCCGGACGGCCCACTCATTGTCCAGACCGAACATCTCGCCCAGGCCACCCTCGCTGCCGAGCATCCGGTTGATTTCGGGGCTGTCAGTGCCCGCGCCCATGCTGACCACGTTCTCGGCCGTGATGCCCATCTCTTCCGCCGCGATCAGCGCAAACAGCGTCCAGCGGACGATGCTGGCCCATTGCTCGTCTCCGTCGCGGACGACCGGGCCCAGCGGCTCTTTCGAGATGATCTCGGGCAGGATAACATGCGCATCGGGATCGGCAAAGCTTGCCCGGGTTGCAGCCAGACCCGACACGTCGGTCGTATACACGTCACAGGCGCCGGCCAGATACTGCTGCTGGGCTTCGGCATTGGTCTCGATCGGGACAGGTTCGTAGCTCATGCCATTGGCGCGGAAGAAGTCCGCAAGGTTGAGCTCGGTTGTCGTGCCGGTCTGGATGCAGACAGTGGCCCCGTCCAGATCCATGGCGCTTTCGACCCCCATCTCGGTCCCGATCATGAAACCCTGGCCGTCGTAATAGTTCACGCCGACGAAGGTCAGATTCAGGTCGACCTCGCGGCTGAAGGTCCAGGTAGAGTTGCGGGCGAGCAGATCGACCTCGCCCGAGGCAAGCGCGGTGAAGCGGGTTTGCCCGGTGGTCGGCACGAAGGTCACCGCCATCGGATCTTCAAGAACGGCCGCGGCCACTGCACGGCAGACATCGACGTCAAAGCCCTGCCAATCGCCATCGGCATCAGGCGCCGAGAACCCGGCAAGGCCGGTCGAGACACCACAGTTCAAGGTGCCGCGTGCCTGCACCTCGGCCAGGGTTTGGGCGGCGGCAGCGGTGCCGAGCGTGCCCGTAGCAGCGAGCGCTGCGAAAAATAGGTTCTTTTTCATGATGACCTCTTCCTGTTGTTCGTTTCTCCTTGGGTGGGGCGATGCCGGGCACCACCTGACTTGACCCAAAATGATCGGCATAGGTGCCGGAACCACACCCCAACCTTGACCATTCGGGCCGTGACGTCAACAAACCCTCTCAGGGTGCGCACAGATTGTGCGCAGATGGTTAAAATTTACGCGGCAAGATTCTCGGGACGGGTGAAGGCCAGTGTGATGCGGCACTCCAACCGCCGCAGCCGGCTTGCGGCCGATGCGGCCTGTCTTCTTCGTGACTTCTGTCCGATCGCCGGACAGGTTTCCGGTTGGACGGGCATTGTCGCGGAACTCTGACCTTTGAGTATTCCTTCCCGCCTCAGGCAATGTGGCGCCCGACATCGACCGGATGCCCGACACGGGGGGGGGCCCGACCCCTGGGCCGCAGGACGAGGCGGCAGCGCCGGGTCCTTGACGCACGGCCCGCCCGGTCTTGGGTCGTGCGGTGTCGCTTCACCTGCCGCGCATCGCGATCCAGGCGTCAGGGACGCCTGACCCGTCGGGCGCAGGCGCGCTTTCCAAACCATTCGGGCTCGTTTAGGGAAGGCGCGATGAAACTCTGGGTCGGCCTTGGCAATCCGGGCGCGAAATATGCGCGCAACCGGCACAACATCGGCTTCATGGCGCTGGACCGGATCGCCGCCGATCACGGTTTTGCACCCTGGCGCGCGAAGTTTCACGGCGAGATCGCAGAAGGCCGGCTGGGCCCCGAGAAGATCCTGCTTCTCAAGCCCCAGACATTCATGAACCTTTCCGGCCAGTCGGTGCGGGCCGCTGTCGATTTCCACAAGCTGGACCCGACCGACATCACCGTCTTCCACGACGAGATCGACCTTGCCCCCGGCAAGCTTCGCCTGAAGGCAGGCGGAGGGCATGCGGGGCATAACGGGCTGCGCTCGATCCATGACCATCTGGGGCCGCATTACGATCGTGTGCGCCTTGGCGTGGGCCATCCGGGGCGAAAAGAGGCAGTGCCGGGATATGTCCTGCACGATTTCGGCAAAGCCGATCAGGTGTGGCTCGACGATCTGCTGCACGGGCTTTCGGACGGGGCCACGGCGCTGGCCGGTGGCGACGGGGCGCGGTTCCTGAACGCCGTGGCGCTGCGGGTGAACCCGCCCCGGTCGGGCGGCGGCAGGGACGGCACCGGTTCAAGGACCGACGCTCCACCGCCCCAGACGCCCCCTGTCGCCATCCGGCAGCCGGCCGAAGCACCGCCCGACGCGCGGCAGGAGGAGGATGCCCGCAGCCTGCTCCAGCGGTTGGCGGATCGCTTTCGCTGAGGCTTGGCAGACGCGCCGGCGCCGCTACACTCTGCCCCGAAACCCGACGAAGGAGCGCGCGATGGACAAGGACCCTTC
Organism: Rubellimicrobium sp.; assembly: GCA_020832515.1. Lineage (GTDB taxonomy): Bacteria > Pseudomonadota > Alphaproteobacteria > Rhodobacterales > Rhodobacteraceae > JAFIEN01. The sequence continues at coordinate 2,453 of JAFIEN010000138.1, forward strand.
CCTGAACGTTCTGGGCGATCCGCTTGCCCCCTGCTCGATGGACCCGTTGACGGGCTTTTTCCGCGACGGCGCCTGCGACACCTGCGCAGAGGATCGCGGCAGCCATACGGTCTGCGCGGTGATGACGGCCGAATTCCTGGCCTTCTCCAAATATGTCGGCAATGACCTGTCGACCGCCCGCCCCGAGTTCCGGTTTCCCGGCCTGAAGCCCGGCGACCACTGGTGCCTCTGCGCCGCGCGGTTTTTGCAGGCGCATGAGGAAGGCTGTGCACCCCTGGTCAATCTGGTTGCGACCCATGCCCGCGCGCTCGAGATCGTGCCGCTGGATGTGCTCCGGGCTTATGCCGACCCGCGCGACTGATCCGGGATGGCTCCGGCTTCGGGCATGGCGCGGCCGGATGCGGATGACGGATCGGCATCGGCCGGCGGGCGGGCCTCCATCAACTCTTCGATGAACAGGCTGAGAAGCTGCGGACGCCCCGTCACGCCCGCCTTGCGATAGATCGCATTGGTCTGGGCCTTGACCGTCCCTTCGCTGGTCTTGCGCAGGGCGGCGATCTCCTGGATCGACAGGCCCTTGATCGCGAACAGCGCGACATCGCGCTCGGCCGGTGTCAGACCCCATTCCGCGAAGCGGTCGTCCACGACATCCATGAAGGCGCTTGACGCCCGGCGCAGCTTGCCTTCCGCCCGGCGCAGATCGGCCAGCGAACGGCGCAGCGCGACGGCCCCGAAGACAAGACCCAGGATCAGTCCCAGCGCCGCCGCAATCTCGAGCGCCTCGCGCAGGGTCCAGCCGATCGGCACGGGATAGACGCCAAGGATCGTCATCACGATGTCCGAGACAAAGAACAGCGCGCAGACGGCCTGCAGGATGATCAGGGCAATCAGCGTCACCGGCCGCCGCATCGTCACCTCCCTTCGTCGGTCGCGCGCTGCATCCGGTCAGTCCGGCGGCGCGGTGCGCGGGGCGACGGGCGCCGTCACCGCCTCGACGCCGCCGGCAGGGGCCGAGGTCGGCGCAGGGTCCGATGTTGCAGCGACCGAAGGCGATGAGGACGAACGGTCGCGCCGGGTCGGGCTCTGGGCGATCGTCGGCAGAAGCGAGGAAAAGTCGCGCAGCACTTCGCCGGAATGGGGGTTGATGACGATCTCGCGCCGGGCCGTGTCGTTGACGGCCACGATCCGCACCCGCCCAAGCAGGGTGCGATGGATCATCGTCACCTCATAGCCCAGCTGGACCAGCGCGTCGGCGACCCGATCCTCCCAGGGCTCGGCGGCTGCGGGAAGGGCCAGAAAGGCCGCAAGCACCACCGCCGCAAGGCCTGCGCGTCTGGTTGTGGCAGGATCGGACATGGCAGCCCCCCTCTTTCCCTCCGGCAAACCATGCCCCCGGACATGGCCGGGGGCATGATGTCAATCCGCTCTGATCGCAGGCCAAGCATCCGCCGGGTTGCGTCGGCCTGCAAGGCCCCCGCGATCAAACGCCTGTCCTGCGCCATTGCCCCGCGGTATCACGGCATCCGATCGCCCAGGAACGGCCGCTGCCAGTCGCAAAGCAAGGGCACATAGAGATCGGCATCGAAACAGACATTGCGGCGGTTCACTTGATGGATATCGCGCCAGTCGCGTCGCGTGTCGCGCCGTTCGGCCGATCGCGGGGCGCCGGTGATGACCATTTCGGCCGCTTCTTCCGGCAAGTTGCAGTCGACACAGGTCGGCGCGGCACCGTCGTGCAAGGCCTCGTCGCCCGACCCGACCCAGTCACCCCCGTCATCCACGGCCGTGTCGCCATCGGGCAGGTCAGGCAGCGGGCGGCCGTCATGGACATGCTCTCCGCCATCCCAGGGATCGCCGTCGGCGCTGTCGTCCGACCCGCCGCCGTCCGACCCCGGCCACGGGTCCGACACTCCCGGTGCCCTTCGCTCGTCGCCATCCTCGTTGTCGTCCTGCACCTCGGCCAGAGCCAGACCGGCCACAAGCGCAAGAACGCCGGCACCTTGCATCACATATGCAAACTTCATCACTTGTTTCCTCGACAGGTTGTTTCCTGCCCTTGCGCAGGGCACGCAAGGGTCCGGTCAACCCTGGCAGAGGCGGAACGGTGCCAGGAATGCACCACAGGTTTGACCCGGCCGCCATCAACCTGGGCAGCATGGGTCTAAACCTGCGTTTATCGGGGGGTGAAGGGGCGGTCCTCAGACCTTCATGTCAAAGCCAAGGTGCTTGGCCACCGTGAAGATGTCCTTGTCGCCGCGCCCGCACATGTTCATCACGATCAGATGGTCCTTCGGCAGGCCCGGGGCGATCTTCATGACATGGGCCAGCGCGTGGCTGGGCTCCAGCGCCGGGATGATCCCCTCCAGCGCGCAGGACAGCTGGAACGCCTCGAGCGCCTCACGATCGGTGATCGAGACATATTCGGCACGCCCGATATCATGCAGCCAGGAATGCTCCGGCCCGATCCCGGGGTAATCGAGGCCCGCAGAGATCGAATAGCCCTCAAGGATCTGCCCGTCATCATCCTGCAGCAGATAGGTCCGGTTCCCGTGCAGGACGCCCGGCCGCCCCCCGGTAAGGCTGGCGCAATGTTCCATCCGGTCGTCCACGCCCTTGCCCCCGGCCTCGACCCCGATGATGCGGACGCTCTTGTCGTCGAGGAAGGGATAGAAAAGGCCCATCGCATTCGATCCACCCCCGATCGCCGCGATCACCGTGTCGGGCAGGCGGCCCTCGGCCTCGTGCATCTGGTCGCGGGTCTCCTTGCCGATGATCGACTGGAAATCGCGCACCATCGCCGGATAGGGATGCGGCCCCGCCACCGTGCCGATGCAGTAGAACGTGTCGCGCACATTCGTCACCCAGTCGCGCAAGGCATCGTTCATCGCATCCTTGAGCGTGCCACGCCCGGATGTGACAGGGATCACCTCGGCCCCCAGAAGCCGCATCCGGAACACGTTGGGCGCCTGCCGTTCCACATCATGGGCACCCATATAGACCACGCATTGCAGCCCGAACTTGGCGCAGACGGTGGCGGTCGCCACGCCGTGCTGGCCCGCGCCGGTCTCCGCGATGATGCGCTTCTTGCCCATGCGGCGGGCCAGGATGATCTGGCCCAGCACGTTGTTGATCTTGTGCGCGCCGGTATGGTTCAGCTCGTCGCGCTTCATATAGACCTTCGCACCGCCCAGATGGTCGGTCAGGCGTTCGGCGAAATAAAGCGGGCTGGGGCGGCCGACGTAGTGTTTCCAGAGGAAATCCATCTCGGCCCAGAAGGTCGGGTCGGTCTTGGCGATCTCGTATTGCCGTTCCAGCTCGAGGATGAGCGGCATCAGCGTTTCCGACACGAACCGCCCGCCGAACTGGCCGAAACGGCCCTTCTCGTCGGGGCCGGTCATGAAGCTGTTGATCAGGTCCTCTGGCATCGTCCGCATCCTTCCATCGCTGAACCTGACCTAGCGCCGCGGTCGCAGACGGTAAAGGGGTGCAGGACCGGCGCCGATGCCGCAGCGGTGCATGCGGTCCGGTCCCTATGCCTCGATCCGGACCTGGGCCAGCGCGTCGCGCAGGGCAAGAAGCGCCGCCTCGGGCGGACCCGCGGGCAGCGGCAATGGCGGCTTGATCCGGGCCAGCCAGTCGGCAAGTGCCGGACCCAGAGCCGCGCCGTAATCCATCAGGTCGGCAAAGCGGGCGAAGGTCACGTCGGCGCGTTCGGGGCGGCAAGGGCCAAAAGACCGCCCGGTCCGCGTCGTTATCCAGTCGAGATCGGCGGCATTCGCCTCGAGAACCGGCGACACGACGCTGTCGGCCAGCCCGAAACGCCGGGTTCCGAAGCCCATCAGCATCGAGACCATCCGCGTATCGGCCGTGCGCGCCGCCCCATGCGGCGGCCGGTCGCCATACGTCTTGCGGTAGCGGACCAGGACCGCCAGCGCCTCGGCCGAGAGCGAGACATTCGTCCGGCGCCCTTCGGTCCGGGTTCTGGTCCAATCCGTGGGCACCCCCGTGCGGGCCGCGAAATCCAGAAGCAGATCGCCTTCGGGAAAGACCGCCGGATCGAAAGGCACGAAGGTCAGTCCGTCCGGACCCAGCGCATCCTCCCACGGGGCAAGACGCCTGCGGTAGCCGGGATAGAATCCACCAAGCCCCATGTCGGGATCAAGCGCATCGACCCGGATCCGCTGCTGCAGCAGGCTACGCATGTACGAGACCGGATCGCGCACATAGACCAGTCCGTTGATCCGGTCGAACCGCGCCTTCAGATAGGCGACCAGCGGCGCGATCCGATTGGGTTTGCGCCATTCGCTCAGCCTTTCGGCCGACAGGATCACCGAACCCCGCGCCGCGTCGATTGCACGGTCGAAATCGGCCGATATCGCCGCGCGTTCGGCCTGCCGCTCGGCCGGGTCGGGCGAACTGTGGAACCGTGCGGGCACATCAAGCCCGAAGCGCATCTGAAGATGGCGCGAGTGGTTGCCATTGTCGGGAAAGGCTTCGGTCCAGCCACTCAGCCGCGGATATTCGAGTGTATCGTCACGATAGGTGCGAAAGGTCTGCTGGATCGTGGTCGATCCGGCCTTGTTCATGCCGATATGCAAATGGCAGATCCGCATCAGGCGGCTTTCGTCGGCCGCGTGGCACCGATGAACCGCGCGATCAGCTCGGGATCCTTGACCCCGGTCCCGCGCTCGACGCCCGAGGCCACATCCACCTGCCGTGCTCCGGTCAGGGCGATCGCCTCGGCCACGTTGTCGGGTGTCAGACCGCCGGCCAGCATCCACGGCACAGGCCAGCGCCGTCCCGCGATCAGCCGCCAGTCGAAGGACAGTCCATTGCCGCCCGGCAACACCGCGCCGCGGGGCGGGCGCGCATCGACAAGGATCTGGTCCGCGACCTTCAGATACCGGTCAAGCTCGGCCAGGTCCGCCTCGTCTGCGATGCCCACCGCCTTGATGACCGGCAGGCCCGTGCGGGCGCGCAGCACGGTCACCCGTTCGGGGGTCTCGGCCCCGTGCAACTGCAACATGTCAAGCGGCACACGCGCCAGCAGTGCATCGACCTGCGCATCGTCGGCATCAACCACAAGACCCACCTTGGCCACACCGGACGGCACCTGCAGGGCAAGCTCTGCCGCCTGATCCGGGCTGACATATCGGGGCGAGGGGGGAAAGAAGTTGAACCCTACATAGGCAGCCCCGGCCGCGACTGCCGCAGCAAGTGTCGGCGCATCGCGCAGACCGCAGATCTTGACCCGGATCGGTCCGGCGGCATCGGCTTTCGTTGTCATCGCTCAGAGCCCGGCGTTGCGCTGATCGACGCGACACAGGCGTGCATCGCCGCTTCCGGCGGTCGGGCCAGTCCGAAGACGACCGAAGCGTCGCGCAAGCCTTTCGGCACGGCGACGTTGCCCGTCGGCAAGGATGCACGGCCCATCCTGGCTGCCAGCCGACCCGGGACGTCGCGCCGGCACAAGGCAGCGGCCATGCGCGACCGAAAGGTCATGACGAAGCGTCTTCATGCGATGAGGTTACTTCCCGTTCAGCCGGTCGCGCAACAGCTTGCCGGTCTTGAAGAAGGGAACGTGCTTTTCTTCCACTTCGACGGCATGTCCGGTACGGGGGTTCCGCCCGACGCGCTGGTCACGCTTCTTGACGGAAAAGGCACCAAAGCCGCGCAGTTCGACGCGATGACCCTCGGCCATCGCCTTGGTGATCTCTTCGAAGATCGTGTTCACGATCTTCTCGACATCGCGCTGGTAGAGATGCGGGTTTTCCTCGGCGATCTTCTGGATGAGTTCGGAACGAATCATCGGTCTGTCTTCCCCCTGGAATATTCTTCCGTCAGCCGCAGGTTATGTCCCGCCGTTGGAGCGACTATAGGCGCTAACCTTTCCTCAAGAAATAGCGCGCGTGACGGGCAAGGGGCTGGAATCGGTGATAGTTTGCGATCGGAGGCGGCTTCATATGCCTGGACGCCGCATCGCCCGGCCGGCGATGGCGGCGATCGCGAACGGCCGGTCAGATGATTCGCGCCTGTGTCATGCAGTGCCGGAGGCGTCAGACCGCAGAGGGCCCAAGCCGATGGAAGGTCAGGTAATGCGGTCGCCGCCCCTCGCGCAGGGCCTTCTGCTCGTATCGGGTCGAGGGCCAGTCCCCCCAGGGTCGGTCGTCGGGATGCTCGAGGCGACGGAACCCCGCAGGCGGCACTTCTTCCAGCGCCTGGCGGACGTAATCGGCAATGTCGGTCGCCACCCGGAGTTCGGCCCCGGGCGCCAGCACGCGCGCGAGGGGCACCAGATACCCCGGCGTGACAAAGCGGCGGCGATGGTGGCGCGTCTTGGGCCAGGGGTCGGGATAGTTGAGAAAGGCCCGCGTGACGCTGCCCGCCGGCAGCACATCGAACAGGTCGCGCACATCGCCCGCGTGGACGGCCAGGTTGGTGACCCCGGCCTCGCGGATGCGGCCCAGCAGCATGGCGACGCCATTGATGAAGGGCTCGGCCCCGATCAGGCCGATATCGGGATAGCGGGCGGCCATATGCACCATATGTTCGCCCCCGCCGAATCCGATCTCGAGCCAGACCGGCCGGCCGCCGAACCGGGTCGCCAGATCGAGCGGGCGACGGTCGGGGTTCTCGTCGTATCCGACGGGTCCGGGCGAAAGTGCCGCCAGATCGCTGGCCAGATGGGCGCGCTGGCGGGGACGCAGGGCCTTGCCGTGGCGACGGCCATAGAAATTGCGCCACGACCTTTCGGGACGATCTTCGTTCGGGCCTGCGGGATCGTCGGGCGCATTCATCGACCGGCGGCCTAACAAATCGGACGGCGCCAGGCAATCCGTCCAGCCACTCTTGCCGTGTCGGGAACAGGGGGCGTCAGGCGACCAGCGCCGCCGCCTTGCGCAGATCGACCGAGACCAGCTGGCTGACCCCCTGTTCGCCCATCGTCACACCGAACAGCCGGTCCATCCGGCTCATCGTCACGGCGTGATGGGTGATGATCAGGAACCGCGTGTCGGTCCGCCGGGTCATCTCGTCCAGAAGGTCGCAGAACCGCGTGACATTGGCATCGTCCAGCGGCGCGTCCACCTCGTCCAGCACGCAGATCGGCGCGGGGTTCGCAAGGAAGACCGCAAAGATCAGCGCCAGCGCCGTCAGCGTCTGTTCGCCCCCCGACAGAAGCGACAGGACGGCCAGCTTCTTGCCCGGCGGCTGGCACATGATTTCAAGCCCCGCCTCCAGCGGATCGTCGCTTTCCACCAGCACCAGCCGCGCCTCGCCCCCGCCGAAAAGATGGGTGAACAGCGTGCCGAAATTCTCGTTCACCTGCTCGAAGGCGGTCAGCAGACGCTCGCGCCCCTCGCGGTTGAGGCTCGCGATGCCGGAGCGCAGCGCGCGGATCGCCTCTTCCAGATCGGTCTTTTCGCGGATCAGACCGTCATGTTCGGCCTGTACCGCCTTGGCATCTTCCTCGGCCCGCAGGTTCACCGCGCCCAGCGCATCGCGCTGGCGCTTGAGCGCCGCCACCTGCGCCTCGATCTGGGCCGAGGGGGGCATCGTCTCGGGATCGGCCCCCAACCCCTCGAGCAGTTTCGCGGGCGTCGTCTCCAGCGCCTCCTCGATCCGCTCTGCGGCCGCCCTTGCCGCCTCGCGGGCCGCATCCATCAACGCCTCGGCCCGGGCGCGGGCCTCGCGCGCGTCAGAGGCGGCACGTTCGGCATACCGCTCGGACCCGGCGGCATCGCGCAGCGCGGCCTCGCCCAAGGCCAGCGCATCGGCGGCCCGCGCCCGGCGGGCCTTGGCGGCCTCGAGCCCCTCGTGCAGCCGCGCGCCGCGGGTGGCCAACGCCGCCGGCCGCGCCACGCCCGCCGCGCGTTCGGCCACCCCCGCCGGCGTGCGGG
>JAFIEN010000139.1 GCA_020832515.1 Rubellimicrobium sp.
GAAAGGCAGGGCCGGTGCGGGACAAGCCACCGCGGTCCGGTCTTTCGGTCAGATCAGGCGCCAGCCGCGGATCTGGCCCAGAAGCTCGGGGATGGCCTCCCTGAAGCGGAAGAAGCCGTGGGTGGCGCGGGGCCATGCGCGCGCGTCGAGCGGGCGGGTGATCGGCGTGAAGGCGATACCTTCACCGGCAAGCGCAGCGTCGAGCCCCTCGAGACGCCGGGCGGTGGGGCCCGTGGGGATATGGGGGGTGACGATTTCGCTCAGGCCCGCGGTTGCTGCCCAGGTGACGATATCGTCGACAGTCCCGGTCGGGGTGACCGGGCCGAGGCGCCCGGCGTGGCGCGTGGTGCAGTCGGCCATGGCGGCCCGGGCCCAGCCGATGACCTGCGGAGCGGTTGCAAGGGGACTGCGCGCGTCCGTGGCAAGGAGGGTCGCGGTGGCGACGGGGGTCAGGCCCGCGTCGAACAGCCAGTCGGGAGCGAGGTCCTCTTCGGTCAGCAGAAGGCCCTGGGTGGGGCCGGGAAGGAACGGGTCGGGTGCGGGCAGCCCGCGGGGCCCGGGCGCCGGCGGGGCGGCGAGCGGTGGCGCGTGGGCGGCAAGGCCTGCGGGGCGAAAGCGGCCGGCGGTGAAGGTTTCGATGTTGTCGGGACGGGCGAGGTAGGTCTTGCCCGGCGTCTGGATGCCGCCGACCCAGCGCCACGACAATGTGTTGGAGGCGGGATCACCGTCGAGCAGGTGACGCAGGAAGAAATCGGCCCCCAGTTCCCAGGGCAGTCGCAGGGTGAAGATCCAGATCGAGGCGAACCACATGCGGGCGTGGTTGTGAAGATAACCGGTGGCCGCGAGTTCCTGCGCCCAGTGATCGAAACAGTCGATGCCGGTCCGACCGGCGCAGGCGTCGGCCCAGTCGCGGCGCAGGCCGCCTTCGGATTGCACCCGGTTCAAGGCGGCCTCAAGGCCTGCCCAATACTGGCTCCAGACCGCCGGGCGGAGTTCGAGCCAACCCTTCCAGTAAGTGCGCCAGAAGACTTCGGCGATGAACTTGTCGGCGGCCTGCGGGCTGTGGTGGCGCAGGACTTCGGCCAGCACCTCGTCTTCGGTGATCAGGCGATGGCGGAGCCAGGGGGAGAGGCGCGACACATCGGCGTGACCGGGCAGGTCGAGGTTGCGCCGTGCGGCATAGTCGCGCCCGGCGCGCGGGGCGAAGGCGGCAAGCCGGTCGAGCGCAGCGGCGCGGGTGGGCGGAAAGTCGGCCATGCCGGGCAGGTATCGCGGCGGGCGTGGGTTTCAAGCAGGGCGGGGTTCGGGCGCAGGGGGCCGTGAAGAGGTCTGAGCAATCCGAGGGGTGCCCTTGAAGCGCCCTGACGGGGGCACTAAGACTTTGCGTGGACCGTTGCGGCATGAGCCGCGACGAAAAAGAGCAAAGGCAGCGACCATGCATGATCCCGTCGAGCATTACATGAACCTCGTGCCCATGGTCGTCGAACAGACGAGCCGGGGGGAACGGGCCTACGATATCTTCTCGCGCCTGTTGAAGGAGCGGGTGATCTTTCTGTCCGGGCCCGTCCATGACGGGATGAGCCAGCTGATCGTGGCGCAGCTTCTTCACCTCGAAGCGGAGAACCCGAAGAAGGAAATCTCGATGTATATCAACAGCCCCGGGGGTGTCGTGACCTCGGGCCTGTCGATCTACGACACGATGCAGTACATCCGGCCGAAGGTCTCGACGCTGGTGATCGGGCAGGCGGCTTCGATGGGATCGCTTCTGCTGACGGCCGGCGAGAAGGGGATGCGCTTCTCGTTGCCCAACAGCCGGATCATGGTCCATCAACCCTCGGGCGGCTATCAGGGGCAGGCCACCGACATCATGATCCATGCGCGCGAGACGCAGAAGCTCAAGGACCGGCTGAACGAGATCTATGTGTCGCACACGGGCCAGACCATGGAGACGGTCGAGGCCGCGCTCGAGCGGGACAATTTCATGTCGCCCGAAGATGCGAAGTCCTGGGGACTGATCGATGACATTCTGGTCAGCCGTGACAAGGGCGATGCAGCCGAAGGCTGACGCCGACGTGATGCCGCTGCCGGGGGATTTTTGCGTTGTGGACCCTTGCGGGCTGACCTAGGGTAAGAGGTACAGGCAGATTAATCGGCAGCAACCGGGCAAGGCCCTGCGCGCGAGAGCAGGGGGTCTTGCCCAGACAGGGTTGGCCAGGGGCCAGAGGACGAACATGGCGACATCATCGGGCAGCGACAGCAAGAACACCCTCTACTGCAGCTTCTGCGGCAAGAGCCAGCACGAGGTGCGCAAGCTGATCGCCGGGCCCACGGTCTTCATCTGCGACGAATGCGTCGAGCTTTGCATGGACATCATCCGCGAGGAGACGAAATCCTCGGGACTGAAGTCGGGCGATGGCGTGCCGACCCCGCGCGAGATCTGCGGGGTGCTGGATGATTACGTGATCGGCCAGAGCCATGCCAAGCGCGTGCTTTCGGTCGCTGTGCACAACCATTACAAGCGGCTGAACCATTCGTCGAAATCGGGCGATATCGAGCTGGCCAAGTCGAACATCCTGCTGATCGGCCCCACCGGCTGCGGCAAGACGCTTCTTGCTCAGACGCTGGCGCGGATCCTTGATGTGCCTTTCACCATGGCCGATGCGACCACGCTGACCGAAGCCGGCTATGTGGGCGAGGATGTGGAGAACATCATCCTCAAGCTGCTGCAGGCCAGCGAATACAACGTCGAACGGGCGCAGCGCGGCATCGTCTATATCGACGAGGTCGACAAGATCACGCGCAAGTCCGACAATCCCTCGATTACCCGCGATGTCTCGGGCGAAGGGGTGCAGCAGGCACTTCTGAAGCTGATGGAAGGCACCGTGGCCAGCGTGCCGCCGCAGGGCGGGCGCAAGCATCCGCAGCAGGAATTCCTGCAGGTGGACACGACGAACATCCTGTTCATCTGCGGCGGGGCCTTTGCGGGTCTGGACAAGATCATCGCCCAGCGCTCGAAAGGCTCCGGCATGGGCTTCAATGCCCAGGTGCGCGATGTGGATGAGCGGGGCGTGGGCGAGATCTTCAAGGATCTCGAGCCCGAGGATCTGCTGAAATTCGGCCTGATCCCGGAATTCGTCGGCCGCCTGCCGGTCATCGCGACCCTGACCGATCTGGATGAAGAGGCGCTGGTGACGATCCTGACCGAGCCGAAGAACGCGCTGGTCAAGCAGTATCAGCGTCTGTTCGAGCTGGAGAACACGCGGCTGACCTTTACCGAGGATGCGTTGAAGGCGATTGCCAAGCGCGCCATCGAACGCAAGACCGGCGCGCGTGGACTGCGCTCGATCATGGAGGACATTTTGCTGGACACGATGTTCGAGCTTCCCGGCCTGGAAAGCGTGACCGAAGTCGTCGTCAACGAAGAGGCGGTGGGGACCGAAGGCAAGCCGCTGATGATCCATGGCGAAGCGGCACCGGCAAAGAAGGGGGCGGTCTCGGTCGGCTGATGCTGGCGGAGGGGGTGCGGGATGGACGTGCGGCATGTGCTGACCGGATCGCCCTTCGAGGATGAGATCGGATACGCCCGGGCAGTGGTCGCGGATGGATTGGTGCATGTATCCGGCACGACCGGCTATGATTACGCGACGATGACACTGCCTGAGTCCGTCGAGGCGCAGTGCCGCACCGCGCTGGCGACGATCGGGCAAGTGCTTGAGCAGGCGGGCTCGGGGTTGGGGCATGTGGTGCGGGTGCGCTACATCCTGCCGGACCGCGCGGATTTTCCACCTTGCTGGCCGGAGCTGCGTGCGGCTTTCGGCACGGCGCGGCCGGCGGCGACGATGATCGTGGCCGGGTTGATGGAGCCGGCAATGCGGATCGAGATCGAGGTGACAGCGCGGATCCCTTGAGCGCCGGCCGGAATTTGCAAAATTCCGGAGGAGGCCTCGTGCCAGGCCGGGGCGTTGTCACGCGGAATTTTGCAAATTCCGCCGTCCCTCGGGATGGGTCGTGCAGATCTGGCGCTGGACGTTGCATGGCGTTTGCGTCAGAAGCGGAACAAAGCAAGGGAGCAGCCCCGATGAGCATTCTTGAAAAGGTCGCGCGGGTCTTCACCTGGTGGGACGGGCAGACCCTGAACACGCAGCTTTACACAAGCCGCCATGGCGTCAGGGTGGGCGAGGACGATCAGGGCAACATCTTCTATCGCACATCGGACGACAGTCGCCGCTGGGTGATCTACAACGGCGAGGCGGAGGCCAGCCGCATTTCGCCCGAATGGCATGGCTGGCTTCACCGGACCTGGGACAGCCCTCCGACGGAGACGCCATTGGCGCGCAAGGCCTGGGAACAGCCGCATGTGCCGAACCTGACCGGCACCGCTTCGGCCTGGGTCCCGCCCGGATCGATTCGTCGGCCCGAGCCGGTGACGCGCAAGGACTATGACGCCTGGACGCCCGAGTGAGATGACCGAGAGCAAGACCGAGGTCGTCGTCGGAGCACTGGTCCTGATCGTGGCGTTGGGCTTTCTGGCCTATGTCGCGCAGGCGACCGGGTTCAGTCGGACAACGACAGGTGATCTTCAGGTCAGCGCCAGTTTCCGCTCGGCCGAGGGGGTGAGCGTCGGAACCGATGTGCGGCTTGCCGGGGTCAGGATCGGTGCGGTCACGCAGATGGCGCTCGATCCCGAGACATTCCGCGCCAGCACCATGCTGCGGCTGGATCGGGCAGTGCCGATCCCGGTGGACAGTTCGGCGGTCGTCGCCTCGGAGGGGCTGCTGGGCGGCACCTTCATCGAGATCATGCCGGGAGGATCCCTTGACGTGCTGGGCGATGGCGATGCGATCATCGACACGCAGGGCGCGGTCAGCCTTCTGCAATTGCTGCTGCAATATGTGGCCGGCGGAAGCGAGGCGGGGCAGTGAGGCGCGGAGCGCTGTTGCTGGCTGCGGGTTTGCTTGCGGGTTCTGTTGCCGGGCCCCTTGCTGCGCCTCTGGCCGCGCAAGAGGCAGCGACTGCGACGGGGGGCGAGCTGCGCGTGCTCGACAAGCTGACCGGCGTGGTGATCGATGTCGCTGTCCAGACCCGGCAGACCCGTCAGGTTGGCAATCTGTCAATCACCCTGCAGGAATGTCGCTATCCCGTCGGCAATCCGGCGAGCGATGCCTGGGTCCTGCTCGAGATCTCGCTTGTCGATCGACAGACTGCGCCACTGTTTCAGGGTTGGATGGTGGCATCGGCGCCGGCGCTGAATGCGATGGATCATCCGCGGTATGACGTCTGGGCCCTGCGCTGCATGCCCGGCTGAGACCGGGGATCAGGTCGGTTTCGAGGGCTGTGTGCAGGGGAAGGCGGGTGTCACTGCCTGCCGGTCGAAATCAGCCTGTTGTGCAAGGGCATGGGCAAGCCGGGCGCGATATGTGGCCCGCGGGATCTCGATCGCGCCGAGGCTGGCCAGATGCGGCGTCAGGAATTGCGTGTCGAACAGGATGAATCCCCCCGCGCGCAGCCGGTCGACGAGCCAGGCGAGGGCCAGTTTCGAGGCGTCCGTGCTTCTCGAGAACATGCTTTCCCCGAAGAAGGCGGCCCCCAGCGTCACGCCATAGACCCCGCCGACAAGGGTGCCATCCTCCCATACCTCGGCGCAGTGAGCGTGGCCAGCAGCGTAAAGGGCCAGGTACAGGTCAAAGATCGTGGCGTTTATCCAGGTCTCGTCCCGGTCGGCACAGGCATGCACCACATCTGCGAAGGCCGTGTCGAAGCGGATCTGGAAGCCGCCTTTCCGGATGCGGCGGGCAAGGCTCCGCGATATGTGGAAGCGATCGAGAGGAAATACCCCGCGCCGTTTGGGATCGACCCAGAATATCGCCGGGTCGTCCCGACCTTCCGCCATCGGGAAGATGCCTGCCGCATAAGCGTCAAGCAGCATTGCCGGGGTCAGGCGACCTGGATCGCGAGGCGACGCCACCGCAAGGGTCAGAGCTTGTGCGCATTGGCCGCGAGCCAGTGCTCGAGCCAGTGGATGTTGTAGTCGCCGGTCTGGATCGCCTCTTCCTGCAGGAGCGCGTGGAAGAGCGGCACCGTCGTCTCGACTCCGTCCACGATCAATTCGCCCAGCGCGCGGCTGAGGCGGGCCAACGCCTCGGGGCGGTCGCGGCCGTGGACGATCAGCTTGGCGATCAGGCTGTCGTAATAGGGAGGGATCCGGTAGCCGTCGTAGAGTGCCGAATCCATCCGCACGCCAAGCCCGCCCGGCGCGTGATACTGGGTGATCTTGCCGGGGCGGGGGGCGAATTCGGGCAGTTTCTCGGCGTTGATGCGCACTTCGATCGCATGTCCGTTGATCGTGAGATCGTCTTGCGTGAACGACATCGGCAGGCCCGCCGCGACGCGGATCTGTTCGCGCACCAGATCGACGCCGAAGATCGCCTCGGTCACGGGATGTTCGACCTGCAGGCGGGTGTTCATCTCGATGAAGTAGAATTCGTCATTCTCGAACAGGAATTCGATCGTGCCCGCACCGATATAGCCGATCCTGGCCACGGCATCGGCGCAGACCTTGCCGATGCGGGCGCGCAGTTCGGGGGTGATGACGGGGCCCGGCGCCTCTTCCAGCACCTTCTGGTGCCGGCGTTGCAGCGAACAGTCGCGTTCGCCCAGATGGACCGCGTTGCCCTTGCCGTCGCCGAAGACCTGGATCTCGATATGGCGGGGCGTGGTGAGGTATTTCTCGATATAGACCTCGTCATTGCCGAAGGCGGCCTTGGCCTCGGTCCGGGCGGTCTGGAAGGCGGTGTCGATCTCGGCTGCGGTGCGGGCGACCTTCATGCCGCGCCCGCCGCCGCCGGCGGTGGCCTTGATGATGACGGGATAGCCGATCTCGGCCGCGATGCGGCGGGCGTCGGCCAGCGTCGGCACCCCGCCGTCCGAGCCGGGGACGCAGGGCACGCCCAGTGCCTTCATCGTGTCCTTTGCGGTGATCTTGTCGCCCATCATGCGGATATGTTCGGCCGTGGGGCCGATGAAGGTCAGGCCGTGATCCTCGACGATCTGGACGAAACTGGCGTTCTCGGACAGGAAGCCATAGCCGGGATGGATCGCCTGCGCGCCCGTGATCTCGCAGGCCGAGATGATGGCGGGGAAGGAGAGGTAGGAACTGGCCGAGGGGGGCGGGCCGATGCAGATGGCCTCGTCGGCCATGCGCACATGCATCGCATCGGCATCAGCGGTCGAATGGACGGCGACCGAGAGGATGCCCATCTCGCGGGCGGCGCGCACGACGCGAAGGGCGATCTCGCCCCGGTTCGCGATCAGGATCTTGTCGAACATGCGCCCGGCCTATTCGATGATCATCAGGGGCGCGCCGAATTCGACGGGGGCGCCGTCCTCGATCAGGATGCGCTTGACGGTGCCCGCATGGGGTGCGGGGATCTGGTTCATCGTCTTCATCGCCTCGATGATCAGAAGCGTGTCGCCGGCCTTGACCGACTGTCCGACCGAGACGAAGGCGGGCGTGCCGGGTTCGGCCTGCAGATAGACGGTGCCCACCATCGGCGAGGTGACGGCACCCGGAAGGCTTGCGGGATCGGTGATGGCGGCGGGCGCGGTCGGATGGACCGGGGCCGGTGCCGCGTTGGCCATCAGCGGGGACTGGGGGCGCATCACCTCGGTCACGATGTGGGTCTGTCGGCTGACCCGCACGTTGAGGCTGTCGTTTTCGTCGTAGTCACGCTTGACCTGAAGCTCGGTCAGATCATTGTCGCGCAGAAGCTCGGCCAAGGCACGGATGAAACTGACGTCCTTGTCGTGCGTTGTCTTGTCGCTCATGTCTGGCACCTGCCCCTTGCTGTTCCTCTGACGCCGCGCGGCCTTTGCGCGGTCACGCCCGCCGGATGCGCCGCGCCCCGCCGCCGGCGAAGCGTTCCGTCGAATTGCGGCCTTATACGCGACAGTTCCGGGTGAGGAAAGCGGGGCCGATCACGTCGGGGATCTGGCCGGCCCATCGGCCCGGTCATCTGCCACTTCGGTTGTCCGGCGGGGGCAGGCCGGGGATCAGCCGCGTTCGTCCCGGGCGGCGGAGCCGTCTCCGATCTCGCGGGGGAGCATGTCGATCCCGAAGGGTACGAGGCGCCGCTCGGCCGAGGCGACATCCCGCACCTCCGAGATCGGGTTGGTCGCGATCATGGCCCGACCGACGGACATGGCCTGTGCGGTGATCGGCGGTTCGGCCGGGCCGATCGCCAGGGTGGGCGGGGGTGCAGTCTCGCGGATGCTGGCTGCGGCATCGGCTGAGGGCCGAAGGTCGGGCAGATGCCGGGGCAGGTGGGCAAGGCCAAGGGTGACTTCCATTTCTCATTTCTCCCACGCATGGATGCCCCCGGGCCATGATATGTTGACAAATTTCTTTCAGGCAATTGATTGGAAATGGATTTATCCGTAAATTCGGATGAAAATAATAGTCAAACCGTCTGTACCGCGCAGCGTGTGATCCGAAAGGGCGTTCTTGGCCGATCATCCCTTTACCGGCAGCAGGATCCGCGACCGAAGGTTCGATCGCGGGCTGAAGCAATCGGATCTGGCAGAGATGGTCGGGATTTCGCCGTCTTACCTGAATCTGATCGAACACAACCGGCGCCGGATCGGCGGCAAGTTGCTGAACGACATCGCCCGCGCCCTGGGGAGCGAGGCCGCGCAGCTGACCGAGGGTGCCGAGGGTCCGCTGATCGAGGCACTGCGCGCGGCCGCGGCGGCCGATCCCGGGGCAGATGCGGAACTGCCCCGGATCGAGGATTTCGCGGCGCGGTTTCCGGGCTGGGCCGGTCTGATCGCGGCACAGGCGCGGCGAATCGCCCATCTCGAGGCCCGGATAACGGAACTGGCCGACCGGTTGACCCATGATCCGGATTTCGCGACGGCATTGCATCAAGTCATCTCGGCCGTGACATCCATCCGGTCCACCGCGTCGATCCTGATGGACGATTCCGCGGTCGATGCGGACTGGATGCAGCGGTTTCATCGCAACATCTATGAAGACAGTCTCAGGCTTGCCGACCAGAGCGGCGCCCTGATCCGCTACCTGCAAGGCCCGGGCGAGGATGGCGGCATCACCCGTTCCGCACCCGACGATGTCGGGCGGTTTCTGGAGGGGCTGGACCATCATGTCGCCGCACTTGAAGGCGTGCGGCACGAGGAGGAGGCGGCGTTGCGGGCCGAGGTCGTCGCCGGTCTGGACGGCATGACGCATACGCGCGCGGCGCGGCTGCTGGACGATTGGCTGATGCGCTACACGCAAGACGCGCGCGCCCTGCCGCTGGCCGCGTTCGAGGCGGCAGCGCGTGTTTGCGACCATGATCCGGCCCGGTTGGCCGCAGAATTCGGTGTGCCGCTGGCGCAGGTGCTTCGTCGGCTGGCGACGCTGCCGCCGGGGCACGACCACCCCGAGATGGGGCTGGCGGTGGTGGATGCGGCCGGCGGGCTGGTCACGATGAAGCCTGCGGGCGGTTTCGTGCTGCCGCGGTCGGGGCCTGCCTGTCCGCTCTGGCCGGTGTTCACCGCTCTGGGCCAGCCGGGCCGGCCGATCCGGGCGCGGGTGCGCCTGCCGGGACCCACGGGGGCCGAGCTTCTGGCCCATGCCGTGGCCGAGCCGACCGGGCCGCCCGACTTCGATCAGCCGCCACGGATCCGCGCGACGATGTTGGTGCGGCCGGCGCGCGAAGGGGGGCCCGATGGCCCTGTCGTTGCAGTGGGCACCACCTGCCGCATCTGTCCCAGGACCGATTGCGCGGCGCGGCGCGAGCCGTCGATTCTGGGCTGAGCGGCGCAAGGTTTTGACAGACCGGGGCTTTGCGCCGATAGTCGGAACAACAGGACCCGCGAAGGGGCCGGCGAGGAGGGGGGAGAGGATGGATGGGCAGGCGTGTCCTTCTCATCGAGGATGAGCCGAACATCATCGAGGCGCTCAGCTTCATCCTGACCCGGGATGGCTGGACGGTCCATACCCATGCCGATGGCCAGACCGCGAGCGACCGGATCCGCAGCCTGCCGCCCGACCTTGTCATCCTTGATGTCATGCTGCCGGGCCGGTCGGGTTTCGACATCCTGCGCGATCTGAGGGCCGATGCCGCGACCGCCGCCATACCGGTGCTGATGTTGACCGCGCGCGGCCAGCCCAAGGACCGCGATCTGGCGATGGCCCTCGGGGCAAGCCATTTCATGACCAAGCCCTTCTCGAATGCCGACATGCTTGAACAGGTGCGTCTGTTGATGGCGGGGTGAGGCAATGGTCAAGCGGGTATCGTCGCCGGTCTTTGTGGGTCGCGCCGGCTATCGCCAGCGCAGGGTGCGCGATGC
>JAFIEN010000140.1 GCA_020832515.1 Rubellimicrobium sp.
GCCAGACCACCACCATGCCGCTGATGATCGAGATGTTCTACAACGAATACATGTCGGTCGCGGCCTTCACGATGGCGGCGCTTTTGGCGCTCCTGGCCTTCGTCACCCTCACCCTCAAATCGGTCCTGGAATGGCGGTACGCCGACCAGCTGGCCGCAACCCACCGCCACTGATGGAGGATCGCTTGAATATCGAGATCGAGGAGATTTCCAAGGAGTTCGGGACGACCGCCGCACTATTTCCGGTGTCGCTCTCGATCCCTTCAGGCACGCTGGTAGCGCTCCTGGGCCCCTCTGGATCCGGCAAGACAACCCTGCTGCGCATTCTGGGCGGGCTCGAATACCCCTCGGCCGGTCAGGTGCTGTTCGACGGGTCAGATGCCACCGGGCTGAGTGTGCAGGAACGTCGGGCAGGCTTTGTCTTCCAGTCCTATGCGCTCTTCCGGCACATGACCGTGTTCGACAACATCGCCTATGGCTTGCGCGCCCGGCCCCGCAAGACGCGGCCCCCCCGGGCCGAGATCGAGCGGCGGGTGACCAAGCTTCTCGACCTCATCAAGGCGCCGTATAGCGCCGGGCGTATTCCCAACCTGTGGCCCGGGGCCCTGCGCCAGGGGGTGGCGCTGGCCCGCGCACTGGCGATCGAGCCGAGGATGCTGCTCTTGGACGAACCTTTCGGTGCGCTCGATGCGAAAGTGCGCAAGGAGTTGCGCCAAGGCCTGCGCGATATCCACGACACCACCGGCCTGACCACGGTCTTTGTCACCCATGACCAGGACGAGGCGATGGAGCTGGCCGATCTGGTGGTCGTCATGTCGATGGGCCGCATCGAACAGGTGGGCAAGCCCGAGGACATCCGCGCGCGACCCCGGACGGAATTCGTGCGCGACTTTATCTCGGCATGACGCGGGCGGATGCGGCCAATGGCCATCGCAGCCTTCTGGCGGTCCTTCCTGCTAGCCACGACCACCGCCCGATGGACCCCACCGTCAGACCTGCCCGAACTGGATCTTGCCGCGGTCAACGCCGCCCAGGCCGATGGCTGGACATTTCGAGAAGCCTCGCCGCGTTGGACAGCGGTCTGGAGTCCGCCGACAGGGCAAGCCGGTCCTCTTCGTGTCATCGTCGTGCCTGGGCGAGGCGTTCCAATGCATCCTGCTGAACGGCTTGCCGTCCTTCGGACCCGGCTTCGGGCCGCAGGTCTTGCCGCGCCCGAGGCCAATCCGCTGGATCAAGCTGCGGCCGAGCGAAAGGTGCGTGCAGCCCTGGCACCAGGTTGGCTGAACCGCGGGGCGGCGCTTGGACCGGACCATGGACGACAGAGATGAGCGATGTGTCCCTTGACCGGATCGACCGAAAGATCGTGCATGAACTCATGCAGGATTCGACGCTGCCAGTGGCTCAATTGGCCGAGCGCGTTGGCTTGTCGCAGACGCCCTGTTGGAAGCGCGTCCAGAAGCTCGAGGCAGCAGGCGTCATCATCGGACGCGTCGCCCTTGTCGCGCCTGAGAAAATCGGCCTCGGACTGACCGTCTTTGTCGAGATCGAAGCCGCAGATCACGCCTCCGAGTGGCGAGAGGCTTTCGCCGAGACCGTCGCCGGATATCCTCAGATTGTCGAAGTCCACCGAATGGCGGGCGAGGTGGACTACCTACTGAAAGTGGTGGTGCCTGATATGGGCGCCTTTGACGCCTTCTACCTTGACTTCACCGGCAAATTGCCCTGCCGCAACGTGACCTCGAAATTCTCGATGGAGCGGATGAAGGCAACGACCGCGCTCCCGATCGACACCACGACTGCCTGACGCCGGAGAACGGGAGTCTCTCCTGAGTGTGAAAAACGAACGCAAATTACACGACAAAGATGCTAGACTTACACGGTATATGAAAGGAGACCGCCATGACGCATACCCTGCTCATCCCCGGCCTCGACGGCTCGCCGGACCCGCATTGGCAAGCCTGGTGGCAGGCGACGGACCCAACCGCCGTGACCGTGCATCAGGACGACTGGGAGACGCCCGATCCCGAAGCCTGGGAGGCACGGATCACCGAGGCTGTCCTTGCCCATCCGAGCGCGGTGCTGGTCGCCCATTCACTCGGGTGCCTTGCCGTTGCCCGGCTTTTGACGAAGCGTCCGCGCCTCGGCGTGGCGGGCGCGCTGCTCGTCACCCCTCCAGACCCCCGCCGAAGCTTTCGTCTGCGTCGGTTCGGCAGCATCCCGCGGCGCGAGTTATCGGTTCCGGTCACTGTTGCGGTCAGCCGGAATGACCCGTGGATGAGCTTTGCGGACGCTTTCGACCTTGCAGACGACTGGGGCGCTGCGCTGGTAGACCTTGGCGATGCTGGTCATGTGAATGCCGACAGCGGTTTCGGTCCCTGGCCCGAAGGCAAAGCCCTGCGAGACAGACTGGAGGTCCGCGCCAAGGTCTGGGTCAGGCCTGAGGTCGAACGCGGCGTGCTGGCACAACGATGGGCCTTCTGATGGCCACTGTCCCCAGCCGGCGCCGCGCAACGCCCATCCTCACCAGCCGCCGCCACTCGCGCGTGGCCATGTTCGTCTTCGTGTCTGCATGGCTGCTGGTCGTGGCTGCAACCTTCACTCCTAAAGGCACGTTCGTCACGAGTCCGGCCACCATTGCCGCAACCAGATAGGTGCGTTCCATGATCTGCGTCGTCGAACATGATCTTTGCCGTCTCCTCGCCTCGCCCGAGGTCGCACCCGAGCCGTACCCCGCCCGTGAGCAAACGCCCCCTCGTGAGCGGTACACCGAAGTCGAGATTGCGTGTCTGGCTCCGTTTCTGGTCCTGACCTCGGCGTTCGGGGCCTGGGTTTGGTTCCTGCCTTGGGAATGAGCCCTGACTTCGTCTCGCTGGTTCCCCGGCAGGCATCGGGTTGGCGCGTCGTTGTTGTCGGCGGCGGGGCAAGCGGCGTCCTGATGGCCCTGCACCTCTTGCGGGAAAGCGATTCGCAGCGTGTCATCCTGATTGAGCGGACAGGCGTGACCGGCTGCGGTGTCGCCTACGGGACCCGTGATCCGGCGCATCTCCTGAATACCCGCGTGTCCAACATGGCGGCATTTGGTGACGATCCCGACCACTTCCTCAGGTGGTTGCGCGCCACGACCGACCCGGAGGCCTGTCCGTTCTCCTTCGTCTCGCGGGCGCTTTACGGCAGGTACCTGGCAGAGACGTTGGCGAACGCTCCGGGACGCGAGCGCCTGACCTGTCTTCGGGCAGAGGCCGTCTCGATCGTGCGGGGCGCGTCGGGCGTGACAGTCCAGTGCGCTGACGGTCAGAGTCTGCTGGCCGACAGCGTGGTTCTGGCGACCGGCCACAAGCTTCCGCGCCCAGACGCCGGAGCCGCGCTTTCGCAGCCGTGGGGTGCCTCCGATGACATCGACCCCGACGGAGACATCCTGTTGGTTGGGACGGGGCTCACGATGGTGGATCAGGTCCTGTCCCTGCTCGACTCAGGGCATCGCGGGCGGATCGAAGCCGTTTCGCGCCGGGGCCTGCTGCCACAGCCCCACGCTGACGCCGCCCCTGCCAGCATCGCGGTGGAAGAGGTGCCTTTTGGTGCGCCGATGTCGCGCCTGTTGCGCTGGTTGCGCGACAGGGTCGCGCAGGAGCAGGCCTGCGGAGTCGATTGGCGCTCGGTCGTGGATGGCCTTCGGCCACATGTTCAGGCTCTTTGGCAGGCGCTTGATCCCGGCGCGCGGGCGCGGTTCCTGCGCCATGCCGTGACCCGGTGGGAGGTGCATCGGCACCGGATGCCACCCGCCTCGGCGGACCGGCTCAATCGCGCGATGCAAAGCGGGAGACTTGTCATTCGTCGCGCCGCCTTCGTCGGGGCCGAGCGAGTATCCGGTACCGAGGTTCTGGCGCGGATCAGGTCTCGGGACGACGGCTCGGAAGAGATCCGGAACTTTCGCAGGGTCATCGATTGCCGCGGCATTCGACGCGATCCGGGCGAACATGCCGGGCCGATGGTCCATGACCTTCTGGCGTCCGGGCAGGCCCGGCTTGACCCACTGCGGCTCGGCATCGAGGTGGATGCCGATTGCCGGGTCATCCGGGCCGACGGCTTGCCTCACGCCGGACTTTTCGCCATCGGACCCGTCTCGCGGGCGGCCTTCTGGGAGATCACGGCTGTTCCGGACATCCGGGCGCAAGTTGCCATCCTTTCGAGATCGATGGCGAAAGCGGGACAATCATCCCACGGTGCGGGCAGAGCGTCTGCAGAAAAGGAAGGCGTTTCTTGAATCTTCTCATCAAGCGACGTTTTTCCCTGCTGAAGGTTGCTTGCCGTCACGCAGGGAAGTGGCGCAGCGGTCCTTGCGGGACATCCGTCGCCTGCACAGCCGTCATCCCGGGGCTCGCTTGCTTGCAGACCCATCCACCCGTTTCTAGGTAGTGTTGCCAGCTGGATAGGGTCGGACATGTCCATCACGATCGCAGGAATGACCAAGCACTTCGGCCAGACCGAAGTGCTGCGCGGGATCGATCTTGGTATCGAAAAAGGTGAACTGGTGTCGCTTCTGGGCCCATCCGGCTCCGGCAAGACGACGCTTCTCAAGATCATCGCCGGGTTGGAATGGCCCGATTCGGGTCGGCTGGCCGTCGATGGCCGGGACTGGCTTGGGCTTGCGGCGCAGGACCGGCGGATCGGCTTCGTCTTCCAGCATTACGCTCTGTTCCCTCACATGACGGTGCGCGACAACATCGCCTTCGGCTTGACCGTACGCCCCCGCGCCGAACGGCCCGGCAACGCGATCATCGCCGCGCGGGTCGACGAGCTTCTGCGGTTCCTGCAGATCGCGCATCTGGCCGGACGTTTTCCGGCTCAGCTTTCAGGCGGACAACGGCAGCGGGTGGCCCTTGGCCGCGCGTTGGCCATCGAACCCAAGGTGCTGCTTCTGGACGAACCATTCGGAGCGCTTGACGCAGCGATCCGACGCGACCTGCGGCGGTGGTTGCGGGGGGTTCACGATGAAACCGGATCGACGACGATCTTCGTGACCCACGATCAGGAAGAGGCCTTCGAACTGGCTGACCGTGTCGTCGTCATGGGCGAGGGGCGGATCGAGCAGATCGGCCATGCTGATGTCATTCACGATCATCCCGCCACACCCTTCGTGGCACGCTTCATGGGGGCGACGGTCGAACTGCCAGTCACCTTGCAGGCCGGCCGGGCAGAGGGGGCGGGCCTCGACCTTGCCGCTCTGCCGCGCCGGGCATTGCCCGACGGACCCGCACGTCTGTTCGCCCGCCCGGGTGACATCCTGCCCATTCCCGACGTCTCGGGCCCCTGGACCGTCGTCACTCGCGCCAGTACCGGGGCCGAACTGCGCCTTGTCCTGACCCACCCCGCTGTGGGCGAGGCTGCGGCCGATGTGCCCCGCCGCACGCCCGGTTCGGCAGGGCTTGTTCCCGGCACCCCCGTCCGTTTGTTGCTTGAGGCTGGAACCATCTTTCCCGCTGCTCGGGTTACGCCCATTGCGGCAAACCCCACTCATGACCTGGACCGAAAGGAAGCAAGACCATGACCCATTCCCTTACCCGTGCTGCTGCCGTGGCACTCGTCCTCGGGGTCGGCGGCGCTGCCGGCCCCGCCACAGCGCAGGACACGCTCCTGAATGTCAGCTACGACATCGCCCGCGAGCTCTTTGAGGCGCTGAACCCCGCTTTTGCTGCCCATTGGCGGGAAACGACCGGCAACTCCGTGACCGTTGACCAGAGCCACGGCGGATCTTCGGCGCAGGCGCGCGCAATCCTCGAAGGGCTGGCAGCCGATGTCGTCACCTTCAATCAGGAAACCGACATTGACGTCCTGGCCGCCGACGGACTTGTTCCCGAGAGCTGGCGCGAGCTTCTGCCCAACGGGGCTTCGCCCTGGTATTCCCTGCCAGCCTTCCTTGTACGCGAAGGCAATCCCAGGGGCATCCACGACTGGGACGACCTTGCTCGCGATGATGTAGCGGTGATCTTTCCCAACCCGCGCACCAGCGGCAATGCCCGCTACACCTATCTGGCGGCCTTCGCCTTTGCGCTGGACCAGAACGGCGGGGACGAGGATGCGGCCGAGGCCTTTGTAAGGGCGATCTTCGACAATGTACCGGTCTTCGACACCGGCGGGCGCGGCGCGACCCAGACCTTCGCCGAACGCGGCATCGGCGACGTACTCGTGACATTTGAAGCCGAAACCGGGGGCATTGCCGCCGCTTATGCCGATCAGGGACTCGAACGGGTGACCCCGTCGCTTAGCCTGTTCGCGGCCTTCCCCGTCGCGGTCGTGGCCGAGGTGGCTGACCGCAACGGCACGACCGAGCTTGCAAATGCCTATCTCGACTGGCTCTACAGCCCCGAAGCGCAGCGGATCGTGGCCGGGCATTACTACCGCGTCACCGATGAAGGTGTCGCGGCCGAGTTTGCCGACAGCCTGCCCGAGGTGCGGCTTGTTACCGTGGATGAAGTCTTCGGCGGCTGGGATGCCGTGCGGGCAAACCACTTTGCCGAAGGCGCCCGCCTCGACAACGTCTTCGTCAATCAGTGACGCGGTGACAGCCGCGACCGCACAACCGGCGCTGCCGCCGATCCGCGCCAGACGCGTCCTGCCGGGGTTCACGCTGAGCCTCGGCACGACACTTCTGTACCTGACGCTGATCGTGCTGATCCCGGTGATCGCCTTGATCCTGAAGGGGGTCGAGATGGGTCCCGAAAGGTTCTGGCGCATCGTCAGCAGCCCGCGCGCGGTGGCAGCCTTTCAAATCACGCTCACTGCGGCAGCGATCGCCACCTTGTTCAACGCGATTTACGGCCTGTTGATGGCCTGGGTGCTGGTGCGATACGATTTCTGGGGCAAGCGCCTGCTGGACGCGCTGATGGACGTGCCCTTCGCCCTGCCGACAGCGGTTGCGGGACTGTCGCTGACGGCGCTCTTCTCGGCCAACGGCTGGTTCGGGGCCGTGCTGCATCCGCTCGGCGTGCCGGTGGTCTACACGCTTCTGGGCATTGCCGTGGCGATGGCCTTCACCTCGGTCCCCTTCGTGGTGCGAACGGTGCAGCCGGTGCTCGAGGACATGGACCCAGCCCTTGAACAGGCCGCCGTGACGTTGGGGGCCAGACCCTGGACCGTCTTCACACGGGTGGTCTTTCCCGCGATCCTGCCCGCTTGGCTGGCAGGATGTACAACCGCCTTCGCCCGCAGCCTTGGCGAATTCGGGGCCATCGTCTTCATCGCAGGCAATCTGCCGTTCCGGACCGAGATCGCGGCTCTGCTAGCCTTCATCCGGCTTGAAGAGTTCGATTACAACGGCGCCGCCGCCATTGCGCTGGTGCTTCTAGGCTTTGCGCTGGTCCTGCTATTGGTCTCTAACCTGCTGCAGTTCTGGGCCTCCCGCCACCGTGAGGCCGTCCGATGACCGCGACGGCCACCCATCTGCCCGGACGGTCCCGCAGGGCCGAGCGGACCCTGATCGGGGTCGCGGTCAGCCTGTCGCTTCTGTTCGTGGCGGCGCCTCTGGCTTACATCTTCGTGCGCGCCTTTTCGCAGGGATGGCAGGTCTATGCCGCCAACATCCTGCATCCGATGACCCTGCATGCCATCTGGCTGACCACGATCACGGCCATTGTCGTCGTGCCGGTAAACGTGGCCTTCGGCATCGCTGCCGCCTGGGCCGTGGCCAAGCACCGCTTTCCGGGGCGCGGGATCCTTGTGACCATGATCGAGATCCCGTTCTCGATCTCGCCCATCATCGCGGGCATCTGCTACCTGTTGCTCTATGGCCGGCAGGGCCTGCTCGGGCCGTGGCTGCGCGCGCAGGACATCCAGGTCATGTTCGCCCTGCCGGGGATCATCCTGGTCACGATGTTCGTCACCGCCCCCTTCGTCGCGCGCGAGGTTCTGCCGCTTATGCAGGCACAGGGAACCGAGCAGGAGCAGGCCGCCGTTACGCTGGGTGCCAGCGGCTGGCAGGTGTTCCGGCGGGTGACGCTGCCCAACATCAAGTGGGCGCTGCTTTATGGCGCGGTCCTGTGTACGGCGCGGGCGGTGGGCGAATTCGGGGGCGTCTCGGTCGTGTCGGGCAACATCCGCGGCCAGACCAACACGCTGCCCCTGCATGTCGAACTGCTATTCAACGACCTCAACGCCGTTGGCGCCTTCGCTGCGGCATCGACCCTGACCTTGATCGCGTTGGTGGCGCTGGTGGTCAAGGCGGCCCTAGAAGGAAAGAGGGGTTGATGGGGACCGAACTCCCGCCAGTGATGGACCCGACGGAGGTGACCTTTCCGCTGCGGCTTCTTGATGTGCGCGACGACGAGAGCTTTGCCGCCGGTCACGCCGCCGGCGCAGTCCGGGTGCCTATCGAGGACTGGGTCACGGCCGCCCGGACCACGGACGGCGACCTCAGCAAGCCCGACTACTGGAGCCGGGCGATCAGATCGCTTGGGCTGGGCGCGGGCGTGATCTCCGGTGTGTTTGACGACGGCCGGATGACAGAGGCTGCCCGTGTCTGGTTTATCCTGCAGTATTTCGGGCTGCCGGCAGTGATTCTGAACGGCGGATGGCCCGACGTTCGCGAGGCAGGGCTGGACGGAGCAACTGCTGCTTCCGAACCGCCCTTGCTGCATCCGGGCTCTGGGCCTATCGGGCTGGTCGACCGCGAGACGCTGAAGTCTTCGCTTGGTCTCATGGCAGTGCTTGATGCCCGTAGTGAGGCGGAATTCGGTGGACAGGACCTGAAGGGCAATGCACGCGGAGGCCACCTTCCCGGAGCCGTGCTCCTGCCCCATATCGAACTGCTGGAGGGAACGCGGCTCCGCCCGCCATTGTCACTGCGGGAGCAGTTCTCGGTAGCGGGCTTCACCCCCGGCCAGCCCGTTGCGACCCATTGCGACGGTGGCGGCCGAGCCGCCCTGGCGGCGGTCGCCGCACTTCAAGCAGGGCTGGGTCCGGTCGCGGTCTACTATCAAAGTTTCACAGACTGGGCGGCCGACGAAACCTGCCCGATTGTGGCTGCGACTCGAGACGAAACCAACAGACGTCCCGAACCGACTGAAGGGGATCAACAAGCCTGACCGGCTTTTGCAGTCGCGATAGGGAAACGCGGAACCTGGTCGCCCGAACCAGTTTTTGCATTTTGTCAGCCTGGATGCGGGTTCAGGCGCACCGAGACAAGGCTAGATGCTGGGGTCTTGACCCTTGCCCCCGGAACCGTCGCTCTGTGCCGGAGTGCGTCTCCCTTGATCCTTCCCCTAAACACTGTTGATCCGCCAACTGCTCACCCCACCACCAACCGCCGCCTTGGATTGACCCGCTCGCGCCAGGCCAGCGCCGCGGCCGCGCCGCCCACGATGTGCATGATGGCGTCGAGTGTGTCGGGGTCAGTGACCCAGGGCCAGTCGAGACCAAGGAGCGCGAGCACGGGCGCAATGACGGCCATGAGTGTCAGCCACCAGGAGCGGGCTTGCCAGAAGGGGAGCGGGGGGAGTTGGTCTTGCATCGGGGTTCTCCTCAGAGACGGGCGAACTGGAAATGCATCCAGTCGCGGTTGGCGGCGCGGCCGAGGCTGACGGCGCCGTGGCTTTCGACGATGGTCCAGAAGGCGTCGTAGTCGGGATGGGCGAAGGCGGCGCGGTCGCGGCCCCAGGGGAGCTGGTTGCGCGCGGGATCGAGGTCGACGGCCGCACCCCAGGCATGGGTCGAGAGCGCCGTTCCGCCGCGCATGGGGCGGTGGTTGAAGCAACCGCCCCAGATATGCAGGCGCAGGCGCTCCATCTCCGCGCGGCCGTAATGCCGGGCGGTCTCGGCGAAGATCGCGGTCAGAGGCTCGGCGAGGCGACGATGGCAGCGGAAGGTGCCGATCTGCTGGTCGAGCTTCCACGCCAGGCGGAAGGGAAACGGGAGCCGGACGATGCCGGCTATGGCGTCGGACCCGCCTGCATCGCCGTAGAAGGCCCGCATGGTGGGGGCGGCCTGCTGGGGGAAGCGCCGCTGC
Source organism: Rubellimicrobium sp. (assembly GCA_020832515.1). Taxonomy (GTDB): domain Bacteria; phylum Pseudomonadota; class Alphaproteobacteria; order Rhodobacterales; family Rhodobacteraceae; genus JAFIEN01. The sequence goes on from JAFIEN010000140.1 coordinate 9,997, forward strand.
GCCTCGGCCGGGTCGTGGTCCGGGCCGGGGATCCGGTCGATGATCCAGTCCCGCCCGGTCTGGCGCTTCGTGTGCC
>JAFIEN010000141.1 GCA_020832515.1 Rubellimicrobium sp.
GAATAACCCAGACGTCGGCTGACCTGTTCGCAGGCCCGGTTGAGCATCTCCAGCATCTGCTCGATCGCTGCATCCCCCGCCGCCTTGACCGACGGACCCGAGATGCTGACCGCCCCCGCCGGGCGGCCCTGCCGATCAAGGATTGGCACCGTGACGCAATAGACACCCGCAACCACTTCCTGATTGTCGATGGCATACCCCCGCGCCCGGATTCGGGCGATCTCGGCCTCGAGATCCTCTCGCCGGGTCAGCGTATAGGGCGTCATGGCCACAAGTGGCTGCGCCAGGATCGCCTCGCGGTCCTCCTCGGCTAGATAAGCCAGCACGCATTTGCCCGCACCACCCAGGTTCAGCGGGCCACGGTGGCCGATCGGCATGTCGAGCTGCATCCCAAGATTGCCGCGCAGCTTGTCGATACAGACGGTGCGGCCGTTGCTGACGACATAGACATTCACCGTCTCGCCCGTGGCCTCGGCGATGTCTGTGGCGAAGGGACGGACCATGTCGGCAATGCCGATCCGCTCGAGATGGCGGCTGGTGATCGCGTGCAGCCGGAACGACAGGTCCCAGTCGCCGTCGCGCGTGCGATCAACGACATTGTCTTCGGACAGTTCCACCAGAAGCCGGTGCATCGAACCAACCGGAACGCCAAGCTGCTTGGCAATGGCGCGCATTCCCATCGGACCCTTGCGGGCCAGAAGCTCGAGCGTCTCGAACACGCGGGAAATGCTTGCCATGTTTCGGTCGTCCTACCAGTGCCTGTTGCCCAGGACCGGATCCACGAGATTGTCGTCGATATAGTCCCACTCGATCTCGTAGCCCATTCCCGGCCCTTTCGGCAGATGGACATAGCCCTCGGCGTCGATCCGGTCGCAGGTGTTGCGCAGGTAGGGATGGGGGGCGTCGTAATCGACACCGGGCGCCAGCAGGCCCTTCTCGTAGTATTCCGAAGTGTCCTCGGAGGTCGCGCCGCAGACCTGCAAGTTGCCCCAGCCCGCCATGTGCATCTCGCAGCGCAGCCCGTATGCCTCGCAGACGATGGCGGTCTTGCGCGCGCCCGTGACCCCGCCCCGGACGACATCGATCCGGCTCATGTCGCCTGCCCCGCGCAGGATCCATTCGGCGCGGGTGAAGACGCCGCCGGCGCTGATCTCGGGCGACAGGATTGGAATGGTCAGCTCGCGGCACAGCCGGACATAGCTTTCGACCCGGTATTCCGGCATCGGATGCTCGTACCAGTAGTAATCCAGCTTCTCGAGCTCGCGCCCCACCTTGATTGCTTCTTCCAGCGTCATGTAAGTGCCCCAGGGATCGAACATCAGCACGTAATCCGGCCCCACCGCCTCGCGCACAAGGTGGATCGTCTCGATATCGGCCTTGATGTTCGACGGGCGGCCCGGGGTCGGCGTGCCGGTGTCGGGGTTCCAGAAGTAATGCGGATGGATCTTGTAGGCGATGTAGCCCTCTTCCTTGCAGGCCAGCGCGTGGTCGGCATAGACCTGCGGCTTGCCGATGTTGGGATAGGTCGAGGCATAGGCCTTCACCCTGTCGCGCGCGCCCCCCATCAGCTTGTAGACCGGCAGGCCCGCCGCGCGCCCCGCCAGATCCCACAGCGCATTGTCGATCACGCTTGCCACGTTCTCGGGAAAGTTGGCGACCCAAAGCCATTTCCAGATCATCTCGCGGTCAAGCGGGTCCTGGCCCAGAAGCAGTGACCGGATGCGGCCAAGGATCAGGCTCTGGTCCACGATCGACAACCCTTCGGCATCGCCATGCGACCCGCCACCGAGGTAATGCCCCCGGACGCCTTCGTCCGTCTCGATCGTCAGGATGGTCTGCATCAGTTCCGCCCGCGGGATCGGCACCGCATGGCCGATATCCCAGCGGTCGGCATGGGTGCGGAAGCTCTTGATCGTGATGTCGGAAATGCGCATGTTGCCAGTCCTTCAGAGGGTCACTGTCATTCGTAGGGATCACCGCCGCGCAGCCGGTCCAGCAGGACCGCGCCAAGCAGAAGCGCGCCGACGATGATGTTGGTGTAATAGGGGCTGATCGCCTTCAACTCGATGATGTTCGACACGCCGGCGACCACCAGCAGGCCCAGCATCCCGCCGACGGGATTGCCGACCCCGCCCCGCAGGATGGAATAGCCGCCTATCATCAGCGCCGCATAGACCTGAAACTCGAGGCCAAAGCCCGTCGCCCGCGCGGCACTGCCGAGTTGCGCCACGAAGACGATGCCCGCGACGCCGGCCCCGAAGGCCGACAACAGCAGGGCAAAGGTCCGCACCCGCGCAACCGGGATACCGGCCCGCGCGGCGGCCTTGTCGTCGCCTCCGACAGCCTGAACGTGGCGGCCCAGTCGGGTCTTCGTGACGACTCCGGCAGCGATCAGGCTCAGGACAATTGCCAGCAGGAACAGGACGGGCAAGCCCAGGACCCGGGAATTGGCCATGCCGAAGAGGCCGGGGTGGAAAGCGAAGATCGCCCCGCTGGCCCCACCGATCCCGGTGATGACCCAGGTCATGCCGCGCAGCGCCGTCAGCATCCCCAGGGTTGCCGCGATGGCGTCTGCGCCGAAGTGCACGATGGCCAGCGCATTGATCGCCCCCATCGCGACACAGGCCAGCAAAGTCAGCGGTGCCGCGATCCACGGGTCCATGCCGCCCGCGATCTGGATCGCGAACAAGGCCGAGGCAAACCCCACCATCGACCCGATCGAGAGGTCCACGACCCCCGCCAGAAGCGCGAAACCCGCGCAGGCCCCCACGATCAGCGGCACGACAAGAAAGGATCCGATGATCCCGATGTTGCTGGTCGAGACGAAGCGCGGCCCTACCCAGAGAAGGCCAACCGCCATCACGATGATGAAGGTGATCGTGATCGAGGCGACCGACCCCGAAAGCCTTTCGCGCCAGATCTCGAACCGGTCGGGTTGGGCGGAGGTTATGGTCATGGCGCCCTCCTTGCTCGGTATCCGTCGAAGGCAACGGCAAAGACGAGGATGAACCCCTGAAAGATCAGCTGCCAGTCCGATGCGAGCCCGAAGAAGACCAGAGTCGTCGGAATCGTGGAAAGAAAGCCCACGCTCGGGAACAGAAGCCACAGATTGCCCCGCCCCCCGGCCAGCGAAACCCCCGCCAGGATGACCGAGGCGATCACATTGAGCTGAAGGAAGTTGGCCGAGCCGGGGTTGAACGGCCCCGAAGAGGCGACAAACAGGACCGATGCAAGCCCGACAAGTGCGCCCGAGAGGGTGAAGATCGCGATCCGCGTCCGGGGTAGCGAAATCCCGCGCGCCCGCGCCGCCTGCCGGTTGCCACCCACTGCTATGGCCCGGCGCCCCACCCGCGTGCGGGGAAGAAAGAACCCCGCCACAAGGATCAGCGCCGCCATCGGCCACCAGATCGCCGGAAGTCCAAGAAGCGAGGTGCGGCCAAACTCGTGGATCGCCGTGCCGCGCGGCACCTGCGCCAGCTGGAACAACAGGAACAGCGCCGCAAGCCCGATGAAGTTGGTCGCCAGCGTCACGATCACCGGGTTGAGCTTGGCCAGCACGATGATCGTCGCATTGACCAGCCCCCAGGCAGCCCCCGTCGCCAAAGCGCCGAGGATCAGGACGGGCATCGGCATCCCGGCCTCGGCCAGCCGTACCGTGACAAGGCCCGAGAGGATCAGGCCGCTGGGCTGGCTGAGGTCCAGAAACCCACCCGAGATCGCCACCAAGGCCTGAGCGACCGCCAGCACGCCGACGATGGACATGGTGAAGGTCACCGCAAGCAAGGTCTGGTGCGACAGGAAATCAGGCCGGTAAAGACCTGTGGCCGCGATCAGCACCAGCCAGACCGCGACCAGCGCCAGCGCTGGCCCCCATGCCCCCAGACCCGGCCAGCGGGGGCCGACAGCATCCTTGCCGTCGATCGTCGGGGCCAGCGCCATCTGCCGTCAGCGGTTCGGGCAGAACAGGTCGTAGGCCGTCGTCCCGGCGGGCGCTTCCAGCAAAAGCCGGACACGCTCTTCCATGTCGGGTACGGTCGCGGGCTCTTCGGCCGTCACCGGGCAGCCCTGCACCTGCGAGGCGGGATCGCCCGCCTCCCAGCGCACCGGCGGCGCGTCGCCCGCAGCGATGGGCTCGATCACGTCGCGGATCGCGTTCACGGCGTAGGACTCGAGGAAGTAGAACACCGATCCCTTCAGCGCCGGGTTCACGTTGTCGCCCGTGATGAAGGCCCCGTCCTGCCCCCAGCCCATGACCTCGTCCGCCCGGCCAAGCTGCTCGGCCGCCTGGATAAGCGAAAGCACCCCGCCATCGTTCAGCCCCACCACCGCGATCCGGACCGCCTCGGGATGGGCGGCCAGAAGGTCGCGCGCCGCAGGCAATCCGACCGCCGCATCACCCTGACTTTCGAACGAGACCCAGCGCTCATCGGGGATCTCTGGACAGATGTTGCGCAGGCCGGTGCGCATCCCGCCAGTGCGCCATTCATTGACGATGCCCGCGGCGGCGCCTTCGGCGGAAACGACCAGATCGGGATTGCAGTCCCATTCGTCGCGCACCAGCGCGCCAAGCCCCTCGCCCCCGGCGATGCCCGCACCAAGGTTGTCGATGCCGACGAAATACATCCCCTCCTGGGCGATGTCGTAGGTCACGATCGGCACGCCGGCCGCGTTCATCACCTGCGCGATGGCCGGGTTGCTGGACGGTTGGCCGTTGAACTGGATCGCCGCGTCAGCACCTTCCTGCACAAGGATCTGCGCATTGCGCAGCGCGGTCGCAGGGTCGTTGTTGTTCGACAGTTCCATGTAGTTCCAACCGCGCGCCTCGGCCAACGCGCGGGCCACGTCGCCCTGCGACTTCATCCATTCGCAGCAGGGATTGCCCCCCACCATCATGCCCAGCGTAAAGCCGTCGTCCTGCGCCGCTGCCGGCGCCCCGAACCCCAGCACAAGGCCAAAGGCCAACGCGCCGGCGGACGTGGCCGCCCCGTAAGTCTTGTGTCCCATGTCTTCCTCCCATGTTCGGGCGACCACATGGTCGCCGCTCCTCCTCGACCATCCCCTCACGGCGTCGCGGGTTCTGCGGTCCTCTCCTCCCGCAGATCACCGGGGATCGCCCCTGTGATCAGCCCCACGATTTCGGGGATCTCTGTCTCGCGCACGCTGCGCGTGGCGATGGTCCGTCCCAGCCGCATCACGGTCACCCGGTCGGCGATGGACATGAGCTGCTGCATGTTGTGCGATACGACGATGACCGACACGTCATGCTTGCGCAGGTCGCGGATCACCTCGAGGACCTGTTCGGTCTCGCGAACGCCAAGGGCGGCGGTCGGTTCATCGAGGATCACGATCCGCCGCCCCCACAGAAGTGCCCGCGCGATGGCAAGGCACTGCCGCTGTCCGCCGGACATGGACTTGACGGGCACGTTGTCGCTTGGAATGCGCACCGCAAGCGAGGACAACACCTCGGCCGCGCGGCGGCGCATGAGGCGGTCATCCACAAGGTTCAGCCAGCGCTTGACAGGGTTCCGGGAAAGTTCCTCGCGACCCAGATAGACGTTCTGGTAGGCGGTCATCGTGTCGACAAGGGCGAGATCCTGGTAAACCGTCTCGATCCCCGCATCCATGGCGTCCTGGGGACCACGCATGTGAATGGTCTGGCCATCCACCGCGATGGTGCCTGCATCGGCCGCGACCACGCCCGACAGGATCTTGAGGAAAGTCGACTTGCCGGCTCCGTTGTCGCCTACCAGCCCGTGCACCTCCTTGTGCTGAAGCGAGAAGGAAGCATCGTGAAGCGCCACGACCGCGCCATAGCGCTTGGCCACGTGGCTGGCTTCCAGAACTGGCGACATTTCAGTTTGCAAGGCAGCCCCGTTTCCCCGGCAGGTGTCCTGGACGGTCATATGATCCATATTTGGATCAGGTGATTCATATTTAGGATGGAGCCCGAACTTGACGGACTTGTCAACATGCGTTCCACGGATGAAGGGCCCCTCGTTGAAGCGATGGTGGACGGACGGGTGGGCGGCGGCGAACATCTGCAACCTTCGCATCCGCCGGAACCGGAGCATCGCACGCCCCGCGGCAAGCAAGGTTTGTCTGACAGTCCCCGCCGAAGGACATGAGGTCGGGCCGATGAAGCGCCACTGATGCGGTGGATAGCTTCCTTTGTTGGCCGTTTCACAGCACCCAACATGGCACATTGCGATGCCGGAAGCGGGAGCCATCCACTCCATCAATGGCGCCTCAATGGCTCATTGGGCGGACCAGTTCGTCGGACGGCAGCGGGCGGGCCCGGGCTTGCTCATGCCGAACGTTCAACCGCATGGATTCGTGATGTGAATCCTTCGCCGAGAGAGTTCTGCAACACCGCCGGGATTGTGCAGGCGGGATTTGCAACAGTCGCTGGACGCGCCGGGAGATCAACCGCTTGCCGGACCGGTGCGACCTCTCAATGTCCCAGAATCTGGCTCAGGAACAGCTTGGTCCGGTCCGATTTCGGGCGGAGGAAGAACTCTTCCGGTTCGTTCTGTTCAACGATCTGGCCCTGATCCATGAACACCACCCGGTTGGCGACCTGGCGCGCGAAGCCCATCTCATGGGTGACGACCAGCATCGTCATCCCGTCTTCGGCAAGCCCGATCATTGTGTCGAGCACCTCCTTGATCATTTCGGGATCCAGCGCCGAGGTCGGCTCGTCGAACAGCATGATCCGTGGCCGCATGCACAGGCTGCGCGCGATGGCCACCCGCTGTTGCTGGCCGCCCGAAAGCTGGCCCGGATACTTGTTCGCCTGTTCGGGGATCTTGACCTTGGTGAGGAAATGCATGGCCGTTTCCACGGCCTGTTTCTTGGGAACCTTGCGCACCCAGATCGGCGCAAGGGTGCAGTTCTCGAGGATGGTCAGATGGGGAAAGAGGTTGAAATGCTGGAACACCATGCCGACTTCGGACCGGACCTTGTCGACATTCTTCAGGTCCTCGTTCAACTCGGTCCCGTCGACCACGACTTTGCCGGCCTGATGTTCTTCAAGCGCGTTGATGCAGCGGATCAGCGTCGACTTGCCCGACCCGGAGGGCCCGCAGATGACGATACGCTCGCCGCGATAGACGGTCATGTCGATGTCGCGCAGGACGTGAAAGGTGCCATACCATTTGTTCATTCTTGCAATCGAAACCGCGACCTCATCCGTGACCCGCATCCGGCGGGTGTCGATCGCGCGGGCGACGGCGGCTTCGGGCAGTGCGGGGGTGATGTCGGTCATCGGGTCATTCCCTGGCGATGGTCCCGGCTCAGACGCTTTTCGAGATACATCGAATAGCGCGAGATCGAGAAGCAGAAGACAAAGAACAGCGCGCCGACGAAGACGAACAATTCCCAGTAGATGCCGTTCCATGCCGTGTCGGCGCGGATCGCATTGGTCAGGCCCAGCGGATCGAGCAGGCCGATGAACACGACCAGGGTCGTGTCCTTGAAGAGGCCGATGAAGGTGTTGACGATCCCGGGAATGGAGATCTTGAGCGCTTGCGGCATGATCACCAGCCGCTGTGCCTGCCAATAGGTCAGGCCAAGCGAATCCGCCGCCTCGTATTGCCCACGGGGCAGGGCGGCAAGCCCCCCACGCACCACCTCGGCCAGATAGGCGGCGGCGAACAGCGTCACCATGATCACGACCCGCAGGATCAGATCGAAACTTGTCCCCGGCGGCAGGAAATAGTTCAGAAGCAGCGAGGCGGTGAACAGAAGCGCGATCAGCGGAACGCCGCGAATGAACTCGATGAAGATCACGCAAGACATCTTGACCACCGGCATGTCCGACCGGCGGCCCAGCGCCAGCAGGATCCCCAGCGGCAGCGACAGCGAGATGCCCGTGACCCCGATGACCATCGACAGCGTGAAGCCCCCGAACCGGTCCGAGCGGACCGGCTGCAGGCCCCATGGCATGACCGACCCAAGTGCGCCGCTCACCGGCCCGGCCAGAAACAGCCACCATATCAGCGGCGCCACGATCGCAGCGATCGCAGCGGCCAGCGGGCCAAGGCTGCGCGTGGCAAGATAGGCCAGATAGCCCACGCCAAAACCCGCCATCGTCACCACGGGCACCCAGATGGTGCCGCCCCAGAGCAGGAAGAAGGCAATGAACGGATAGGCAGCCGTAAACCACAACAGCTTGCGCGGCAGGTCGGGCATCAGCAGCGGAGTGATCGCTACCAGCAACAATACCGCCGCCAGCGTCGGGCGCCAGTACAGGCTGCGGGGGTAGAAACCAAAGAGCAACTGCGGCCAGCGCTCGGTGATGACGGCGAAGCAGGCGCCGGTCGCACCATCAAGGATCGCGCGACATTCGCTCAGCGAGTCCGCCCTCCAGATCGAATTGGCAAACCACGGGGTGATCTGCACCACAAGCCACCAGATCACATAGATCGACACCAGCGTCAGCGCCGTGTTCCACCAGTTGGAAAACAGGTTTTCGCGCAGCCATTTGAAGCCCCCGATTTCACGCACCGGCGGTGTGGCTTCAGGCAGCATCGTGTCGCGTACATAGGCCACTGAATGGGCGTGCAGGTCGCTCATCCTACCGCTCCTTTAGCTTGATGCGCGCGTTGTAGACATTCATGCCCGACGAGATCAGCAGGCTGATCACCAGATAGATCAGCATCATCAAGAGCATCCCCTCAAGCTCGCGCCCGGTCTGGTTGATGGTGATGCCGCCCAGGGTCGAACGCAGGTCCATATAGCCCACCGCCAGCGCCAGCGAGGTGTTCTTGGTGATGTTGAGATATTGCGAGATCAGCGGCGGCACGATCACACGCATCGCCTGCGGCAGCACGACCAGTCGCGTGATCAGGCCGGGCCGCAAACCCAATGCTGCCGCCGCTTCGGTCTGGCCGCTGGACACCGACAGGATGCCCGAGCGGACGTTCTCGGCCACAAATGCGCCGGTGTAGATGCCCAGCGCGAACCACAGTGCGACAAGCGAATTGCGCAGATGGATGCCGCCCGAGAAATTGAAGCCCGTCAGTTCGGGATACTCGAGATGGAACCCCAGCGCCAACATCAGAAGAATGAACGGCCCCAGCAGGATCAGAATGGACTTCCACCATGTCACCGGACGCTCGCCCGTGGCGTTCTGGACTGCCGTCGCATGGGCCAGCAGACGCCTGTTGGCCCAGATCGAGCCCACGATCACGACCATGATCGCCAGAAACGTCAGGCTCAGGCTGAAGGGGCCGATGGTGACCCAACCCAGGCTCCGCTCGAACATTGGCGCGGGAACGAAGACGCCCCGGTTCGTCACGGCGATCGAGTCGAACAGGATCATCGTTGAGGATGCCTCCTCACCCCGGAAAGCGGCCGGCGGTGGCATCGCCTCGGTCATGATCGCGAAGATGATCAGGATCCACAGAAGCGTAGGGATATTGCGGAAAATCTCGACAAACAGCGTCATGAGCCGCGCCACGAGCCAATTGGGACTCAAACGCAGGACGCCCGCGATCACACCCACGACGGTGGCAAGAATACAGGCCAGCACCGCCACCAGAAGCGTGTTCAACAGCCCCACCAGCATGGCACGGGCATGCGTCATCTGGCTGTTGTATTCGATCAGGCGCTGATTGATGTCGTAACCGGCGGTCTGCCACAGGAACCGGAAGCTGAAATCGCGCCCCAAGGCGCGCAGGTTGTTGATTGTGTTGTCGATCAGCCAGGCGGCCCCGGCCATCAAGAGCATCACGAAGACGACCTGGATCGTCAGCGACCTGTAACGCTTGTCGCTGAGCAACATGCCGATACGAAAGGCGGGCTTGGGCGGGCCTTCGGTCAGGCTGGTCATGGGCTGTGATCCTGCTTTGTCAGAAGGCCGATCCGGCCGACAATCCGATCATGCAGTGGAACGACGTCGCGGTCGGCCCGTCGGAACGGGACTGCATGGGCAGTCATGTCGCCGGAGAAGAGTGGGGGGGGGGGGGGGGGGGGGGG
>JAFIEN010000142.1 GCA_020832515.1 Rubellimicrobium sp.
GAACAGGCACACACCCTGGGGTTTACCGTTGTTGATGCGGCAACGGTGGTCGCCGGGGCCATGGGTCTGCCGCGGCGGCAGGTCTATCAGATTGCGCTGGCGATGGGGGCAGGGGAATGAGCGGGGCACTGGCCTATCGGAGCGGCCTTGCCGCCGAAGAGATCGTCGCCGCCGATTATGCCCGGCGGGGGCGGACAGTGGCGCATCGGCGCTGGCGCGGGCAGGGGGGCGAGATCGACCTGATCGCTCGGGAGGGTGACCGGGTCATCTTTGTCGAGGTCAAGAAGTCCGGCAGTTTCGGGGCGGCGGCCCTGCGGCTGGGGCGGCGGCAGATGGACCGGATCTGCGCGGCGGCACTTGAATTTCTGGGCGGTGAACCCGGTGGACAATTGACCGAGATCCGCTTCGATCTGGCCGTGGTCGACGGTCGGGGTGCGCTGCAGATCCTCGAGAATGCCTTCGGCGAGGCATGACCGGGGCGGTCCGGGGGCCATTGCGCGGTCGGGTGGCTTGGGCCATGTAGCCTGAGCAGCCCAGTCCGGAGACACCCATGCCGCTCAAGGTCGCCTTTCAGATGGATCCGATCGGGTCGGTCGATATCGACGCCGATTCCACCTTTCGCATCGCACTCGAGGCGCAGGCGCGGGGGCATGATCTGTTCTACTACACGCCTGACCGGCTGGCGTTCCAGGAGGGCCGGATCACGGCGCGGGGTTGGCCGATCCAGCTGCAGCGGGTGCGGGGGGACCATGTGTCCTTCGGCGCGGAGGCGGAGGTCGATCTGGGCGGGTTCGACGTGGTCTGGCTGCGGCAGGATCCGCCCTTCGACATGGGTTACATCACCACGACGCATCTTCTCGACATGATCCATCCCCGCACGCTTGTCGTGAACGATCCCTTCTGGGTCCGCAACTATCCCGAAAAGCTGCTTGTCCTGCGCTTTCCCGACCTGACACCGCCCACCGCCATTGCCCGCGATCTTCAGACCATCCGCGCCTTCCGCGCGCGGCATGGCGATATCATCCTCAAGCCGCTTTACGGCAATGGTGGGGCCGGGGTGTTCAAGCTGACCGGCAATGACGGCAACCTGGCCTCGCTCTTCGAGATGTTCACCGGCATCAGCCGCGAGCCGCTGATCGTGCAGAAATACCTTCCGGCCGTGTCGGCCGGCGACAAGCGGGTGATCCTGGTCGATGGCGAACCGGTGGGCGCGATCAACCGTGTGCCCGCCCAGGGCGAGACGCGGTCGAACATGCATGTGGGCGGGCGGCCCGAGAGGATCGCCCTGACCGCGCGCGACCTCGAGATCTGTGCCGCCATCGGTCCGCTGCTGCGCGAAAAGGGGCAGGTCTTCGTCGGAATCGACGTGATCGGCGACTGGTTGACCGAGATCAACGTGACCTCGCCCACCGGCATTCAGGAGCTTGAGCGCTTTGACGGGGTGAATGTGGCCGAGCGCATCTGGCAGGCGATCGAGGCGCGGCGCGCGGGATAGGCCTCAGGCTTCGGCCAGCACGGCAAGGCGATAACTCAGCGCCTCGGCCACATGGGGTTTGCGCAAGGCCGCCGATCCGTCGAGATCGGCGATGCTGCGCGCGACGCGCAGGACCCGGTGATAGCCGCGCGCGGTCAGGCCGAAGCGTTCCGCCGCGCGGGTGAGCAGGGTGCGCCCCTCGGCGTCGGGTTCGGCGATTTCCTCCAGAAGCCGCCCTTCGGCATCGGCGTTGAGCCGCACCCCCTCGATCCCGGCGAAGCGGCTGGCCTGCAGATCCCGCGCCGCAGCGATCCGGGCCGCGACCGTGGCGGAACTGTCCCCGCCCGACGGCAGGTCAAGATCGGCGAAGGCCACGGGCGGCACGTCGATCCGAAGGTCGAACCGGTCCATCAGCGGCCCCGAGATACGGCCAAGGTAATCGTCCCCGCAGGCGGGCGCCCGCCCGCAGGCCCGGCCCGCATCGGCCAGATGACCGCATTTGCAGGGATTGGCCGCCGCGACCAGCAGGAAGCGGCAGGGGTAGCGGATATGGGCATTGGCGCGGGCGACCACGACCTCGCCGCTTTCGATCGGCTGGCGCAGGGTTTCAAGGACGGTGCGGGGGAATTCGGGGAACTCGTCCAGAAAGAGGACGCCGTTATGGGCAAGGCTGATCTCGCCGGGCTTGGCGCCGCGCCCGCCGCCGACGATGGCGGCCATCGAGGCGGTGTGATGCGGCTCGCGGAAGGGGCGGGTGCGGCTGATGCCGCCATCGTCGAGCAGCCCCGACAGCGAATGGATCATCGAGGTTTCCAGCGCTTCGACCGGGTCGAGCGGGGGCAGGATGCCGGGCAGGCGCGCGGCCAGCATCGACTTGCCCGAACCGGGACTGCCCACCATCAGCATGTGATGCCGCCCCGCCGCCGCGATCTCGAGCGCGCGTTTGGCGCGTTCCTGCCCTTTCACATCCAGCAGGTCGCGCGGGTGGCGATCCGCCACAACCTCGCCCGGTTCGGCCGGTTCCAGCGTCTGCGCGCCGGTGTAGTGGCGGATCACCTCGGCAAGCGAGGTGGCGGCGATCACCTCGGTGGCCGAGACCCAGGCCGCCTCGGCCCCGCAGGCGCGCGGGCAGAGGAGCATCCGGTCCTCGGCCCCCGCAGCCAGTGCTGCGGGCAGGGCGCCGATGACCGGAACAAGCGTGCCGCCCAGCGACAATTCCCCCAGCGCCACGGTGCGGGCGACCTCGTCATGGGGCAGGATCCCGAGTGCGGCCAGAAGCGCCAGCGCGATGGGCAGGTCGAAATGCGAGCCTTCCTTCGGCAGGTCGGCAGGCGAGAGGTTGACCGTGATCCGCTTCGAGGGAAGCGCGATGGCCATCGAGGTGAGTGCCGTGCGCACCCTTTCGCGCGCCTCGGACACGGCCTTGTCGGGCAGGCCCACGATGGTGAAGGCCGGCATGCCGGGGGTGATGGCGCATTGCACCTCGACCAGGCGGGCCTCGACCCCTTCGAAGGCGACGGTATAGGCGAGGGCGACCACGGCACGGCACTCCTGTTGTCGCGACAGTGAGTGTGCGAGGAAGGTTTAGGATTGGTTAACGCCGTCCGGGGCAGGGGCCCCGCGGGGCAAGGGGCTAGGCTTCGGGCCAGGGCACAAGGTCGAAGGGCCGTGCATAGCGGGGCAGCACGCTTTCCCCGGCCAGGGCAAGGCCGCGCCACTCGCGGAAGGCGGGATCGGCCAGATGGGCGGCCAGATAGGGCCGGAGCGCATCGGGGAAGGGCAGGTCGTAGCCAAGGATCCGTGTCATGACCGGGGCATAGAAGGCATCCGCCGCGCTGTAGGCGCCGCAGAGCCAGGGGCCTCCGGACCGCTGCAGCGCATGGGTCCATATCGTGGCGATCCGGTCCAGATCGGCCAGCACCTCGGCGCTGACCGGGACGCTGCGATAGGCGGTCTGCAGGTTCATCGGGCAGGCGTCGCGCAGGGGGCCAAAGCCGCTGTGCATCTCGCAGGCCAGCGTGCGGGCCAGGGCGCGTGCGGCCGGATCGGCGGGCCAGTGTCCGGCATCGGGATGGCGGCTGGCCAGTTCCTCGGCAATCGCCAGGCTGTCGGAGACGGCCACGCCTTCGGGCGTGATCCAGCAGGGCACGGTGCGCGCGGGGGCGACATCGGCCAGTGCTGCATCGACGGGGCCTGCGTCGAAGTCGATCAGCCGGGTCTGAACCGTCAGGCCGAAGCGGGCGAACATCAGCCAGCCCCGAAGCGACCAGCTTGAATGGGTGCGATTGCCGATGATCAGTGTGCCGGACATGCGTGGGCATTTCGGTGCTGGCGGATCAGGGGTGATGGTTGACCTCGCCGACCTGCCAGCTGGCCCCGGTACGGGTCAGGCGGGTCAGCGAAAGTGGGGCGATGGGCTGGGCCAGCACCTGTGCGGCAGAGACCCTGCGGGCGCGGCGCAGTTGCGTCAGGATGGCGCCGAAATGGGCTACGACGATCACGTCGGTCAGGGCTGAAGCGATCAGCCTGTCGACGGCGCGGCTGACGCGGGCCTCTGCTTCGTGCCAGCTTTCGCCGCCGGGGGGGGCGGTGTCGCCGGGATCCTCCCAGTAGCGGCGCGACAGATCGGGCCATCGGTCGGCGACCTCGGCCCAGCCCAGCCCGTCCCATGCGCCGAAATGGAACTCGCGCAGGTCGGGATCGTCGGGCAGGCGGGGGCGGGGGCCGGCCAGCGCCGCCGCCGTCTGGCGCGCGCGGGTCAGCGTCGAGGCGATGACCGGGGCGCCTTCGGGCAGCCTGGCCGAGAGGCGGGCCAGGGCTGCGGTATCGGACAGGTCGGCCGGCACGTCGCGCCAGCCGGTGAAGGCGGTTTCATGGGTCGGGCCGTGACGGATCAGCCAGAGTGTGGTCACGGCAATTGCCCTTTCAGGACAAGCGGCAGGCCCGCCATGACCGCCACGACACGGTCTGCGCGGGCGGCAAGCCGCTGGTTCAGCGCACCTTGCGCGTTGCGAAAGCGCCGGGCCAGCGCGTTGTCCGGGACGATGCCCTGTCCCACCTCGTTCGAGACGACGACGACGGGCGCCGGGCAGCGGTCGAGCGCTGCGATCAGCGCCCCGGTTGCCGGTTCGGGGTCGGTTTCGGCAAGGATGAGGTTGGTAAGCCAAAGTGTCGCACAGTCGATCAGCACGGCCTCGGCCCCCGTGACCGTGGCAAGGGCCGCAGGCAGGTCGCGGGGTTCCTCGACCGTGCGCCAGTCGGGGCCGCGCTGGGCGCGGTGGCGTTCTGCCTTGGTGCCCATTTCGTCATCAAAGGGTTGGGCCGTGGCGATATAGACGCGCGCAAGGCCTGTCGCGGTCACCAGTGCCTCGGCGAAGGCCGACTTGCCCGAAGCCGCGCCGCCCAGAACCAGTGTGAGTGTCTGCAAGGTCATCTGTGCGGGTCCGATTGATCCGGTCGGGCAATTGCTGCGTATCGAAAGGCAATACGAAAGAAAAGTTCCTGCACGGGTTTAGGGGAGACGTTCAATGGCACTCGACGCGTTTTCGGATCACGCCCTGTCGCGCAAGGCGATGAAGGCGGAACTTCTTGATGCCGAGACAGAGCTCAGGCTTGCCTATGCATGGCGCGACCAGCGCGACGAACAGGCGCTGCATCGGCTGATCACCGCCTACATGCGGCTGGCCGTGTCGATGGCGGGCAAGTTCCGCCGGTACGGCGCACCGATGAACGACCTGATCCAGGAGGCGTCGCTGGGCCTGATGAAGGCGGCCGACAAGTTCGATCCCGACCGGGGCGTGCGGTTTTCGACCTATGCGGTCTGGTGGATCAAGGCCTCGATCCAGGATTACGTCATGCGCAACTGGTCGATGGTGCGGACGGGGTCCACCTCGTCGCAGAAATCGTTGTTCTTCAACATGCGCCGGGTGCAGGCACGGCTTGAGCGCGAGGCCGAGGCGGAAGGTCGCAGGCTGGAAGGTCATGAACTGCGCCGGATGATCTCCGAAGAGGTGGGCGTGCCGCTGGCCGATGTCGAGATGATGGAAGGGCGGCTGTCGGGATCGGATTTCTCGCTCAACGCGACGCAATCCTCCGAGGACGAGGGGCGCGAGTGGATCGAGGCGCTGGAAGACGACGGGATGCAGGCGGCCGAGAAGGTCGAGAACAACCACGACACTGACACGCTGCGGCAGTGGCTTCTGGTGGCGCTGACCTCGTTGAACGAGCGTGAACGCTTCATCGTCCGCGAGCGGAAGCTGCGGGAAGAGCCGCGGACGCTTGAATCGCTGGGCGATGAACTGGGCCTGTCGAAAGAGCGGGTGCGCCAGCTCGAGGCGGCGGCCTTCGGCAAGATGCGCAAGAGCCTCGAATCGCAATCGCGCGAGGTGCATCACTTCCTCGGGTGATGCCGCTCGGGACAGACTGATCGGCACATGCCCGCACCCCCGGGGAAATTTGGCAAAATTTCCCCGGGCCCCATCCCGTTGAACTTGCATGTCCCGCGCACTAGGCTCTTGCTAGGGCGCCGTCGCCCTCGAAGGACGCAGCATGCTCGCGGGTCGACATATCCTCCTGATCATCGGCGGGGGCATCGCAGCCTACAAGGCGCTGGATCTGATCCGCCGCCTGCGCGACGAAGGCGCGCGGATCACCCCGGTTTTGACCGCGGCCGGCGCAGAGTTCGTGACACCGCTCAGCATTGCCGCACTGGCCGGTGCGCGGGTGCACCAGGAGCTGTTCGACCTGACCGCCGAGGCCGAGATGGGCCATATCCAGCTGTCTCGCGCCGCGGATCTGATCGTGGTGGCGCCCGCCACGGCCGATCTGATGGCCCGGATGGCGGCCGGGCTGGCCGGCGATCTGGCCGCGACGCTGCTGCTGGCGACCGATACACGCGTCCTGATCGCGCCCGCGATGAATGTGCGGATGTGGCAGCATCCGGCGACACAGCGCAATTTGGCCAAATTGCGCGGGGATGGCGTGCTCATGGTCGGGCCGAACGAGGGCGACATGGCCTGCGGCGAACATGGCCCCGGCCGCATGGCCGAGGTGCCCGAGGTCATCGCCGCGATCCGCACCGCGCTGGGCCATGGCCCGCTTGCCGGCCTGCGCGCGCTTGTCACCTCCGGCCCCACGCATGAGCCGATCGACCCCGTGCGCTATATCGCCAACCGCTCGTCCGGGGCGCAGGGCACGGCGATCGCCCGCGCCCTGGCCGCGCTGGGCGCCGATGTGACCTTCATCACCGGGCCTGCCTCGGTCCCGCCGCCAGAGGGCGTGGCCGTCGTCCGGGTCGAGACGGCGGCGCAGATGCTGGCCGCCACGCAGGCCGCTCTGCCGGCCGATGTGGCCGTCTTCGCCGCCGCCGTCGCCGATTGGCATGTTGCGGAGGCGGCGGTGCACAAGATCAAGAAGCAGGACGGGCGACTTCCCCAACTGAGACTTGCCGAAAATCCCGATGTCCTGGCAACGGTCGCCCGGATGACGACAGGCCGCCCCCGCCTGGTCCTTGGCTTTGCCGCCGAAACCGAGGATCTGCTGGCCCATGCCACCGCCAAGCGCCTGCGCAAGGGCTGCGACTGGATCGTCGCCAATGACGTCTCGCCCGCCACCGGCATCATGGGTGGTGCCGAGAATGCGGTCACGCTGATCACCGCCGAAGGGCACGAGGTCTGGCCCCGCCTGCCCAAGGATGAGGTCGCAGCCCGCCTTGCCCGGCGCATCGCGCAGGCGCTGGGCAAGGCGGCCACCGACACCGCCGCCCCGGGGGATGCTGCATGACACTGACGGTCACCGTCGCCTGGCTGCCCGAGGCCGACACCAGCCTGCCCCTGCCGGCCTATCAGACCCCGGGTGCCGCCGGCGCGGACATCTGCGCCAATTTCCCGCCCGAGACACGCGCGACCGGCCTGACGCTTGCCCCGGGCGCCCGCGCCCTTGTGCCCACCGGTCTGCGGCTGGCCATCCCCGCGGGCCATGAGGTGCAGGTCCGCCCGCGCTCGGGCCTTGCGCTGAAACACGGGATCACCCTGCTGAACGCCCCCGGCACCATCGACAGCGACTATCGCGGGCCACTGGGCGTGATCCTGTTCAACGCCGGCGAGGCACCCTTCCGCATCGCTCATGGCGACCGGATCGCCCAGATCGTCGTCGCCCCCGTGCTTGCCGCGGGGTTCAGCCTGGCAACTGCGCTGGACAAGACCGGGCGCGGCGCGGGGGGCTTTGGTTCGACGGGGGTCGGCACATGATCATCGTGGTGGTGATGGCGGCAGTCATCTGGGGCATCGGTTCAGTGATGGGGGCGACGCGCCGGGCGCGCCTCTTGATGCTGCTGGTCCTGTTCGGCGGCGTGCTTGTCATCCAGTTCATCCTGCCCGCCTCCCATCCCCTGCGCCAGAACACCGGCGGCGATCCCGCATTCTGGCTGCTGCTGGCCGCTTTCGTGGCCCTCGCCTGGCTCTACCGGCAACTTCTGGTCTGGCTTCGCCGCCGCGCACAAGAGCGCGAGGCGCAGCGGGCCAGCGCGCAGGAGGTCACCGCGCAGGCTGCCGGCGCGCAGGACGCCACTGCGCAGGCTGCCGGGGCCGAGGGCGCCGAGGCCCGCGCCACGACCGGGTCACCCGTGCCTCCTGCCTTCTCGGACGTCGAGCTTCAGCGCTACGCCCGCCAGATCGCCCTGCGCGAGATCGGGGGGCCGGGCCAGAGGCGGTTGCGCGAGGCGCGGGTTCTGGTCGTGGGGGCAGGGGGGCTGGGGGCGCCAGCACTGATGTATATGGGTGCCGCCGGTGTCGGCACACTTGGCGTGATCGACGACGATGTGGTCGAGAACACAAATCTCCAGCGCCAGATCATCCATCGCGACAGCGCCATCGGCCGGCCCAAGGTCCAGTCTGCGGTCGATACGCTGGCTGCACTCAATCCCTTCGTGACGGTCCGGCCCTACGGGCGGCGCCTGACGGCAGATATCGCCGATGCGCTGTTTGCCGACTATGACCTGATCCTCGACGGCTCGGACAATTTCGAGACCCGCTACCTCGTGAACGCAGCGGCCGTGCGGCAGCAAAAGCCGTTGATTTCCGCGGCACTCACGCAATGGGAAGGACAGATCAGTCTTTACCATCCCGACCGTGGCGCCCCCTGCTACGCCTGCGTCTTTCCCAAGGCGCCGGATCCGGGTCTTGTCCCTTCCTGCGCCGAGGCGGGGGTGGTGGGCCCGCTGCCCGGTGTGATCGGGGCGATGATGGCGGTCGAGGCGATCAAGACCCTGACCAGCGTGGGCGAGGTCCTCTCGGGCCGCCTCCTGATCTATGATGCGCTGCATGCCGAGACGCGGATCATCACCGTCGCGCCCCGGCCGGGTTGCTCGGTCTGCGGCGGCGCGGGCAGGCTGTCGCGCCCCGCGGTTGCCGCTCCATGAGGTCAGCCGGACCTGCCCGTCGGGCGACGCGGGCAAGCCGGCCCGACGGACGCAGCAGCGCAGCCGATGCCAACCGCAACAGAGCCAGGGCAGGCGCCGGAGGCGGCACCGTCCGAGACAGGAGTAACCGATGACCAACCCGCTGCTGGACGACTGGACCACCCCCTTCGGCCTGCCCCCGTTCGACCGCATCGCCGACGATGGCTTTGCCGCTGCCTTCGATGCCGCCCTGGCGCAGGCGCGCGCAGGTATCGCCGCGATCGCCGAGGACCCGGCCCCGCCCGATTTCGTCAACACGATCGAAGCGCTTGAAGGGGCGGGACGACGGCTTGATCGCGTGCTGGCAGTCTTCTGGGCGCTGGCCAGTGCCGACAGCACCCCTGCCCGCCAGGCGCTCGAGCGCGACTTCGCGCCCCGGCTGTCGGCTCATGCCTCCGAGATCACGTCGAACAAGGCCCTGTTCGCGCGGATCGAGGGCGTCTGGCAGCAGCGCGACGCGCTGGACCTGTCGCACGAACAGGCGCGCGTGCTGATGCTGACCCGGCGGTCCTTCCTGCGTGCGGGTGCGATGCTCGACGGGGCCGAGGCCGAACGGCTGAAGGAGGTGAAGTCGCGCCTTTCGGTTCTGGGCACGGCCTTCACCCAGAACCTTCTGGCCGACGAACGCGACTGGTCGATGCCGCTTTCCGAGGCTGACCTTGCCCCCCTGCCGGGCTTCCTCGCCACCGCCGCCCGCGCGGCGGGGGCCGAACGGGGCGCACCCGGGCCGGTGATGACGCTGTCACGCTCGCTCATCGTGCCGTTCCTGCAGTTCTGCCCCGACCGGGCGCTGCGCCGCCGCGCCCATGAGGCCTGGACCGCGCGCGGCGCGAATGGCGGGGCGACCGACAATCGCGCCATCGCCGCCGAGACGCTTGCCCTGCGCGAGGAACGCGCGCGGCTTCTGGGGCATGCCAGTTTCGCCGACTGGAAGC
>JAFIEN010000143.1 GCA_020832515.1 Rubellimicrobium sp.
CCCCCCCCCCCCCCCCCCCCCCCCCGGGCCCCCCCCCCCCCCCCCCCCCCCCCCCCGCCGCCCCCCCCCCCCGCCCCCCATCAGGCGGCATCGGCGCGCCTGCGGTCGTCAAGAATGGCCTTCGCCCGCGCCGTCTCGGCCAGCAGTACCGCGAAGGACGGGATGTCGTTGTCCCATTCGATCAATGTGGGCAGCGGGCCCGTTCGGCCAAGCACCTCGGCGTAAAGCGTCCAGACCGGATCGGCGACCGCGCGCCCGTGACTGTCGATCAGAAGCGGCCCCGAGGGCAGATCCTCGCTGTCATGGCCGGCCAGATGGATCTCGCCCACCGCCCCGAGCGGGAAATCCGCAAGATAGGCGCGGGGATCGAAGCCGTGGTTGGTGGCCGATACGAAGACGTTGTTGACGTCCAGCAGGAGCCCGCAACCGGTGCGCCGGACCACCTCGGCCAGGAAATCCGTCTCGGCCCAGGTCGAGGCGGCGAAGGCAAGATAGGTCGCCGGGTTTTCAAGCAGCATCCGCATGGACAGCGCTTCCTGCACCTGGTCCACATGGGCGCAGACCGCCGCCAGCGTCTCGGCCGTGTAGGGCAGCGGCAAGAGATCGTTCAGCCAGGCGGCGCCGTGACTTGACCATGCAAGGTGTTCGGAAAAGCTTTCGGGCCGGTAGCGGTCGATCAGCCGACGCAGCCGGGCAAGATGGGTCCGGTCCAGCCCCCCTGCCCCGCCGATCGACAGGCCGACACCGTGGATCGAGAGCGCGTGTTCCTCGTGCAGCCGCGCAAGCATCGCATGGGGTGCACCCCCCTCACCCATATAGTTCTCGGCATGGACCTCGTAGAACCCCACTGCGCCGGGGGCGGCGGCGATTTCGGCGTAATGCTCGGGCTTGAAGCCAAGGCCGGGGGCGGCGGGAAGCATGGGCATGGCAGGCTCCTTCGAGGATGTGGGGCGGGCCAGCGGCCCACCCCCGGTTGGTCTGACCTGCGGGCTCAGGCCGGCGGCAGGTCGCGCTCGAGCTCTTCGAGAGAGCCCATGCGCTGGGTGCCATCGGCCATCGCCGGCAGTTCCATCGTCTCGCAGGTGCCGGCGGGCACGAGGGTCCAGGCATTGCCCTGGAAGTCCACCGTCGAGGAGCCCGCGCAGGACGTGCCCGCCCCTGCGGCGCAATCGTTCTGCCCGGCCAGCGACACGCCGAAGCACTTTTCCATCGTATCGGCATGGGCCGGCGCGGCTGCAAACGACAAGGCTGCGGCAACCGAAGCAGCCAGCGGCAGGACAAGGGTCTTTGTGGTCATGAGGTTCGTCTCCTGTTGGTAGGCCGCGTCCTTGCGGTCCCGAAAGGCTGTTCGGCACGGTCGCGGACGAAGTTACCGGGTTCACGCGGACGTGATTGCAACGGACTGACGAACGGATGCGAAGTCAGGACGTAACGTTTACGCCGGCCGGTGCGTACAGAAGGAGAGGACCCTGACCCGAGACCCCTCATGGGAGGATCTGATGCGCGCGGCCAATTGCGGCGATGCCGCCGCCTATCGCCAGCTGTTGTCTGCGATCACGCCGGTTGTGCGTGGCGTGGTGCGCGCACGGGGCACGGGTCTCGGACCCGAGGGCTGCGAGGATGTGGTGCAGGAGGTGCTTCTGGCCATTCACCTCAAGCGTCAGACCTGGCGCGAGGATGCGCCACTGCGCCCCTGGCTTTATGCCATCGCGCGCCACAAGACGGCCGATGCCTTCCGCGCGCGCGGCAACAGGATCGACCTGCCCATCGAGGACTTCCTCGATGCCTTGCCGGCACCCGAGGTGCCTGACCCGACGCAGGCAAGGGATGTCGAGAAGGTGCTGGACCGGCTTGAGCCGCGCGCTGCCGACATCTTGCGTGGCCTGGGCCTGCGCGGCGAGACAGTTGCCGAAACCGCCGCGCGCCTCGACATGAGTGAAGGGGCCGTGCGCGTCGCGCTGCACCGGGGGCTGAAGGCCATCGCGCGACTGCGGGAAAGGATGATGGAATGAAGACCGACGACCTGATCATGGCACTGTCGCAAGACACGCGCCCTGCCCCCGGCGTGGCAAAGCGGCTTGTCGGGGTGTTGCCGGTGGCGCTGTTCGTGACGCTGGCTGCTTTTGTGCTGGTCTGGGGCGTGCGCCCGGACCTTGCCGGGGCGATGACCTCGCCTGCGGTGCTGAAGTCGGTCGTGCCGCTCGTTCTGGCGGGGCTTGCCGGGACGTTGGCGCTGACCCTTTCCCGGCCCGAGGCGCAAGCCGGGCGGGGTGCGATCGCCCTTGGGATCATTGGCGCGGTTCTGGCCGGAGGCTTTGTCGTGGCGCTTGGCAGGGGCGGGGTCGCGGGCCTGGTGGATGCGATGAGCCCGCCCAGCCTCTTGACCTGCCTCGTCAGCATACCCGCGCTTTCTCTGCCGCTTGTCGCTGCGGCACTGTGGTCCCTGTCGGCCGGGGCCCCGCGCAGGCCGGCGATGGTCGGCGCGCTGGGCGGCCTTTCGGCGGGCGCATTGGGCGCGTCGGTCTACGCTCTTTATTGCGACCAGGACGCGGCACTTTTTGTTCTGCCCGCCTATGCAGCCGCCATTCTGATCGTCAGCCTTGTCGGCATGCTGGCCGGCAAGCGCGTTCTGGCCTGGTAGGCGGCGGCGCTTGGGGGGCGGCGGGCGGATGGCCCGTTCGGATGGCGCAGTCCGCGGCAGAGGGTCAAGCCGGATCCGCTGTGCACGACGATGCTGGCATGGGGGCCAGACCACGGCGGAACGGCTGTGCTCCGGCGGGCCGTTCGACTGCGTCGGGAGGTTTTTGGACCATCGGACGGCGACCAGCGGGTGTCCCAATCAGGCTGCATGATTCGCCGAAATGCCTGCCCGGAGCTGCACCGCTTGTCCAGGCTGCTCAATTCCCCGGCAAGCGCCCGTCTTGTGGGCCTGACCCGATCTGCCTTCGGCCTGCCGGGCAGATGCGCGGCTTTGTTCTTGGATCGTTCAGACAGTCGTGCTAGGGTTGAAAAAGGTGTTTCCAACGATAGGGCGGACAATGAAATCGAAGATAATCAGCCTCGCATTTGTCGCCGGAGTGTTCGGCGGAAGCGTGGCAGCAGTCACGCCTGAAGAGGCGTTGCAACTGGCGATCAACTCGGGGGTCTGTGGCGAACTGCCGGTCGCTGCGGCGATCTTGACCGCGATGGACACGATCGAGGTGACCTGCGGAGTGGGCGTTGACACGCAGTTCCCGGGGGACGTCGAGGCGCTGTTCCCGATCGCCGCAGGCCCTGCCGCGGCTGTGGCCGGCGGTCTTCTGCTGGTCCTTGGGGGGGGCGGCGGTGGCAGCACGTCACACACACTTAACCCGGACGCGACTGTCGGCCCCTGTGACGGGGCCGACATTTCCCCTGACCGTTGTCGGGGTCAGAGGACCAGTTCGCCTTTAGCAGGCGCGGTATCCCAGCTGGATCAACTGATTTCCCGACAGCCGGTGGACATCGTTCTGCCCCGCATAGCGGGCGTATGACATGAACCACTGCTCAAGGGTGGCGTTGTAGTATTGGGCCATGATCCGGGTCCAGTGATCGAACGCTTCGGGCGGAAGAGGCTGTCCATTCCGCGTCGGGCCGTGAAACCCGAAAACGGTTTGCGGGCTCACGCAGACATTTCCAGCGCCAAGATACAATGTGCAGGCCGAATAGCACATGGCGCCGCGAATCTCGACCCTGTGGCCAGAAGCGCGGATCGCTTCGATCTGGCGGGTACGCTCGCCGACCAACCCCCCCCGATCATTGCCGATCACGATTGTTTGCTGGGCCTTGGTGCCGGACGGCACCGACAGCATGCACAAGGCCAGCCCCAGAACGGCACCGATGGGCCGCCCGCGCCGCGCGAATGCGCGGGCAGAAGACAGGAAACACATATCACCACTCCCACATTGTGATGATGGGAGGGTGCCGTGCAGGGGTTAAGGGGCGGTTGCCCGTCACGGGCCCAGTGATTCAAACTTTCATCGACTTTCGCGGGCCTCAGCTGCGCGTCCGCAATCGAATCGGTTGCCGCACGGTGGCCCGGTGGCCCAGACGATCGTGCAATGTTTCGATGATTTCGCGCTCAACCTGCCCGCATCTTGGGCAGGCTGCCGGAATACGCGCCATGTCGTGGTGCCTTGGTTAACGCCCCGGCGTGGCGCCTCGAAGCAAATATATCTACGCCAAGCCAAGGGTTTGGCCAGAACCAGCAAGGCCGGAGCGGCCGTCGGCACCAGCAAAGCCCGGTCATCAGGAATGATCTTGGGTGGTGGCTACCCTTTAATATTGTGTTAACAACTTTTGATAGTCAGGCGGTCCGTGTGAGCCTTTCCCGTCACGAGTGCGGTGTGACCCTTTTCCGTCACGAGTACAGTGTCACCCTTTCCCGCGACGAGTGATTGGGTTCTTCATCCAACCAAATTGCATTGAAACGAGTTGATCATGCGACCATCGAACAATGGCCTGTCCCTTGTGGTTGGCACATCCGGCACGGGCGCCTCGAGATCACGCAGCCGCCCATCATTCTTCGGCCTGTTCAAGTTGCTGTTCGACCTGGCCGGGGCCCTTCTCCTTGTTTCTGCATCATTGCTTGTGGCGTTGGTCCTTCTTGGACTGAACCCCTGGTTCAACCCGGGTCCCCTGTTCTACATCCAGACGCGCATGGGTCGGGACTGCAGGCCGTTTCGGGCCATCAAGTTCCGCACCATGCTGCCTGCAACTGACCTGGCCCGCGGCGCATTCGACGGCCTGGAAGAGGATCGGATCACGCCTTTGGGACGGTGGTTGCGGCGGACAAGGCTGGATGAATTGCCCCAGGGCTTCAACGTTCTGGCCGGCGAAATGAGCCTGATCGGTCCGCGCCCCGACTATTTCGACCATGCCTGCACCTATCTGGGCGTTGTGCCCGGCTACCGTGACCGGCATGCGGTCAAGCCCGGCATCACCGGTCTTGCGCAGATCGAGGTGGGCTATGCGTGCGGGCTCGAGACGGTGAGTCGCAAGGTGAATGCAGATCTTGTCTATATCGCGAAACGCTCGATCCTGCTTGACCTGTCCATCGCATGGCGCACCCTGAAGGTCATGGTGACGCGCCAGGGAACATAGCCGTGACCTGACGGTTCTTGGACCCGATCCCGATCTGGGCTAATACGTCAGACATGGTTTTCAACCGACTGAGCCGGGTCTTTCGCAAGGCAGTGCCTCCGGTGGACTTCCCGCCGCCGCTCGTGGCTGGCGTGGTCGCGATCGTCGGCGACATACATGGGCGGGTCGACCTGCTCGAAAAGCTTCTGAGGCGGCTTGAGCATGCCGGGCGGGTCGTGCTGGTCGGGGATTACATCGACCGGGGGGAACAGAGCCGCGACGTTCTTGACCTGGTCATGTCCACACCGCAACTCAGCTGCATCAAGGGCAATCACGAAGCGATGTGTCTGGCTTTTCTGGACGACCCGGAACGGCAGGGCGCCCGCTGGATGCGCAATGGCGGGTTGCAGACGCTGGCCAGCTTCGGCGTTCCGGGGTCCCCGGACCCGGCGGGTTTCGCACGGATGCGCGACGCGCTTGCGCTGGCGATGGGGGACGAGAGGATCGACTGGTTGCGCGCGCTGCCCCTTTCACACAGGGCTGGCAATCTGTTCATCACTCATGCCGGGGCCGATCCGGCCCGTCCGGTCGAAGACCAGGACGCAAGGACGCTGCTGTGGGGGCATCGAGATTTTCCCGAGGTTGGCCGGCGCGACGGCATCTGGGTCGCGCATGGTCATGTCATCGTCGATGCGCCGATCGCGCAGGACGGGCGGGTTGCAGTGGACACCGGCGCCTATGCCACCGGACGACTGACGGCCGCAGTGATCGAGGGCTCGGACGTAAGCTTCGTATCGACCTGAGGTCGTGTCGTGAATGGCGATACCGGACAGGGTCGACCACGCCTGAACACCAATCAAGCAACCGTTGCTTGTGCGGGCCAGTCCATGCAATCAAGGTATCTGGCGACGAGGTTTGGTTGCGAATGATCCGAACGTGAAGGACGGCTGGCGAAAAGATGCAAAAACCGCTTGATGATCGCTACCAGCTTGCCGTTCCCGTTGCGCAAGATGTCGAAGACGACGAGATCGACCTTGTCGGGTTGATCCGCACCATCTGGCGCGGCAAGTGGCTGATTGCCCTGTTCGCAGTGATGGCGATGGGGATCGGTGGATATTACGCCTTTGTGGTTGCCATACCGACCTACCAGGCAACAACCCAGATGGCTTTGCAGATCCGCACGGAACGCGTCGTGGACCTTGAAAGCGTGCTGGCAGGCGTGTCGTCGGACCAGTCCAGCATCAACACCGAGATGGAGGTCATCCGCTCCCGCGCGCTGATCACCCGCCTCGTTGACGATCTTGACCTGATCAACGATGCGGAATTCAACCCCGCACTGCGGCCCGATGAAGGCTTTGGCCCGTCGGATGTGGTCGACTTCGCCCGGAACCTGCTGGGCCGCACGGCGCCACCCGACATGCGCTCGGATGCCGAAAAGGCCGAGGCCGCCCGCAACCGCGTCATCAACAACGTGCGCGGGGCGATCACCACGCAGATCGGGCGACAGTCCTTCGTGTTCGACATTTCGGCCACGACGTGGAGCCCGGCCAAATCGGCCCGCATCGCCAATACCCTGGCCCAACTCTACCGCGACGACCAGATCGCGGTAAAGGTCGAGGCGACCGAGAATGCGGCGATCTGGCTGTCGGGCCGGGTTGCGGAACTGCAAACCGAACTGGAAGAGCGGCAGCGACAGATCACCGATCTGCGCAGCGAAAGATCGCTGGTCAGCGCCGAGGCGCTTGCTGCGCTCAACACGCGGTCGGTCGAGCTTCAGTCAAGACTTCAGTCCGCACGCGTCGAGCTTGCACGGGTAAGCGGTATCGCCGCTGCCATGGAGGCTGCCGCCGAAAGCGACAACGCTGCCAAGCTGGAAGCGGCGCAGGATGTCCAGCTTGATGCGATTGCGACCGCGATCGAGCGGGGCGACCAGACGGCGCAGCTTCGCTTCGATCGCAGGTTCCAGCAGTTGCTGGTCCAGAGCGAGGCCGAACTGGCCCGCGTCTCTGCTGTCGTGACCGAGCTGCAGGCCGATGCCGACCGGTTGAGCGACCAGTTCCAGGAGCAGTCGGCAAGCCTCCTGCAACTCCAGCAACTCGAACGCGAGACCGATGCGACGCGGATCCTGTACGAAACCTTCCTCACCCGGCTGCGTGAGACTTCGGTCCAGGAGGGTGTGCATCAGGCCGACAGCAGGATCCTGTCCGAGGCAACCCCGGGCCGGCTTGTTGCCCCCCGCAAAGGCCGGATCCTTGCCCTGTCGATGATTCTGGGCACGATGCTGGGCGTGGCCGTGATCCTGATCCGGGAATTCATGCAAAACACCTTCCGCACGGCGGAAGACCTGCAGAAACACACCGGCTACACCGTCCTCGGGCAGGTGCCCCGCATTCCCGTCAAGGGCCGGGCCGAGACGATCGACTACCTGATGACCAAGCCGACGTCGGCCGCCGCCGAGGCGATCCGCAACCTCCGTACCTCGATCCTTCTGTCCAATGTCGACAACCCGCCCCGGGTGATCATGACCACCTCGTCCATCCCGGGCGAGGGCAAGACGACGCAGTCCATCGCGCTGGCGCAGAACCTGGCCGGGCTGGGCAAGCGGGTGATCCTGGTCGAGGGCGACATCCGCCGCCGCACCTTCGGGGCCTATTTCAAGGATGCGGTCAGCCGGCCCGGCGTCTTGGCTGTCCTCTCGGGCAAGACACCGCTGGAAGAGGCGGTCTATAGCCATCCGAACATGAAGATCGACATCCTGATGGGTGAAAAGTCCTCGATCAACGCGGCCGATGTCTTTTCCTCGGACAGGTTCCAGGATCTGATCGACAAGCTGCGCAAGGACTATGACTACGTCATCATCGACACGCCGCCGGTCCTTGTCGTGCCGGATGCGCGGGTGATCGGGCAGATCGCGGATGCAATCATCTATATGGTCAACTGGGACAAGACGACGAAATCCCAGGTGACCGAGGGGCTTGATCAGTTCCGCTCGGTCCATATCCGGGTGACCGGCATGGTCCTGTCGCAGATCGACTCGAAGGGCATGCGGCGCTACGGCTATGGCGACAAATACGGTGCCTATTCTCGCTACGCCCGCGGCTATTCCCCGCCCTGCGGGGCGCGGTCGGCGCCCCTCGCAGGGTGGTCGCGCGCCTTATTCCAGTGCGGAAGCCGCAGTACTGATCAAGATCGGGAAGAACTGCTGCAGCGCGCGGTTCCAACGGGTGATCGGCTGCTCTTCGATGAAGATCACATCGTCCGGCCGCAACAGGAACCGGGTCGCCAGCGTGATCGTCGCAGGGTTGCGCGCGTCCAGATGCCAGGCGGTGACGGCGCCGAACTCGGCCGGGTTGGTCGAGGCGCGCAGGACATAGATCTGCGCCGGATTGCCCGTCGTCGTGACGAAACCGCCGTTGGCATAGATCGCATCCGCCAGATTGGCCTGCTGTTCATAGGGCAGCGCCCAGCGCGAGTTGCTGCGAAACTCGCCGGTCAGATAGACATAATCACGCGCCTCGGCCCCAAGGTTCGTGCGCGCCTGAAAGACCGAGCGCTGCTCTTCAAGATTACCGCGACGCAGACCGACTTCGGTCTGCAACTCGCTCAGCGCTGCGGTCCGGTCCTGCCGCCTGAGGGCGATCACGTTGATCTGGCTCTGGAAGTAACTCAGCGCCCGGTCAAGATCATAGCTTGTGTCGACGAAGATCGCGTCGCCCTCGATCACCGGTATGCGCCGCAGGGCGCTGTCGCGGTCGAAGTCCTCGATCGGGATCTGATAGAGCGTCCCGTCGCGGAAGATGCGGATCGAGGCGAATTGCGGATCCTGCACCCGGATCCCGCCCGCCGCCGTCAGCGCCTCGCCCAGGTTGAGCGTGTTGAGCGTGATCGGCACCAGCGTCGGGTTGCCGACATTTCCGCCCACCGTGGCGCGACGTGCGTTGAAGCCCGATATCTCGAGGCTGAAGGCCGGATCTATCCCCGCCTCGATCAGGCGTTGGAAGATCGCACCCTCGGCCTCTTCGAGCGTCAGGCCCGCCACCTGCACCGGGCCCACTTCGGGGATGGCGATGGCGCCATCGTCACGCACCAGATATTCGCTGCGCAGGCTCTGGCCGGCGACGGCAGCCTGCAGCGGGTCGATCACGCCAGTCTGTCCGGGGCGCGTGGCAAGGCGCAGCTGGTCGCCCACCCCGATCTGATAGGGCGGGATCGTGACAGGCCCCGGCACCCGCAACTCAAGCGGGCGCGGCACTTCGGTCGGGATCACCGGCATCTCGGGAAAGGCGCCCGCGCCGCGCGGGCTACCCACGCCCGCGACCTGCGAGAAGGCGGGCGGCAGGCTGCGCGGCGTATAGGGCGCGCGATTGGCGAACAGCACGTTCTCGGCCGTGATCGGTAGAACCCGCACGTCCAGGCCCTGCGCCTGTTCGGACACCGTGGGGCTGATGTAGGTCACCCCGCATCCCGCCAGCCCAAGCGCCGAACAGGATAAAAGGATCGCCCCCGTTACCGACTTCACCGTCATGCCGCCCCCCTAGCGCGTCAGCCGTTCCATTTCGAGATAGCCAAGACCCGGCCCGGCCCATTCCCGCGATTTCCACATGATACCGCCGGCCGTCCAGTAGGTGTTTTCCG
>JAFIEN010000144.1 GCA_020832515.1 Rubellimicrobium sp.
GCGGCCCGGCGTGTAGGGGGGGGTTGGACCTGCGTCGGTCTCGCGGCGGGGGGGGGGGGGGGGGTGAACCCCGCCCTACGGACTTCCCGTCGGCCGCCACCGCCGGTATATGCCCCGCAAGAGGGGACCCAGCCCATGCGCGCACCGACATTCATCGGCATCGGGATGCAGAAAAGCGGCACGCGCTGGCTTTACCAGCAGTTGCTTCACCACCCCGCCTTCCGCATGCCGCCGATGAAGGAGTTCCACTTCTTCGACGATCCCTTCCCGTCGCCCAAATATGTCGAGCAGCTCGAACGACGGGGCCTCACGGATCCGGCCGATCTTGCCTTTCTCGAGCGCCTCCGCCGCCTCGAGCGCCGCCCCGACCATCCGATCGAGACCTATCTTGCGCTGTTCGACGGAACCCGGGGAAAGCTCACGGGCGAGATCACCCCCGATTACGCGGGCCTTCCCGACAGCACCATCGACCGCATCGCCGATGCGATGCCCGGGACGCGGATCGTCATGATGCTGCGCGATCCCGTCTCACGTGCCTGGTCGGCGCTGAACGACGGGGTCAATGCAGGCAAGTTCGATCCCGCCTGCCTGACCGATCCCCAAGCGATGCTTCGCACCCTCGCGCTGCCCAATGTCGCGGCCGTCTCGTTTCCCGGCGATAGCTTTCGCCGCTGGTCGCGCCGGTTCGATATGGCCTGCTTTCACCTCGACGACGTGCGGCACGATCCCGCCGGCACCCGCCGCGCTGTCCTGCAAGCCCTCGGGGCCGATCCCGATGCGCCAAGCCCCCTGGCCCCCGGCTTCAACGCCAAGGCCGGCCGTCCCCGCGCGCCGATGTCTGCCACGATCCGCGCCGCGCTGGCCGCGCATTTTGCCCGGGACATGGCCCTTGCCGCCCGCCTGATCGGTGGTCGCGCCGTCGGTTGGCCCGCGCTTTACGCCTGATCCGGCTTCGCCGCCGTCACCTCGACCTCGACCACGAACTCGGGTCGGGTGAAGCCCGAGACGATCACGAGCGTCGAGGCGGGAAGCCGCTCCACCCCCGCAAGCCAAGCGTCGCGCGCGGCCATGTAGCCCGCCATATGCGCCCGGTCGGTGACGAAGGCATTGATGCGCACCGTATCGCCCGGACCCATGCCCGCCTCGGCCAGGATCGCCGCGCATTGCGCGAAACACTGGCGCGCCTGCGCCTCGGCCCCGTCGGGAACGGTGCCGTCGGGCAAGAGCGCCAACTGGCCCGAGGTCACGACAAGCCGCGCCCCGGCGGGCAGTTCCACACCATGGGCATAGCGGGCGAAGGGCGGGCTGATCGACGGGGGAAACAGGGCTTTCATCGGGTCATCCTGGAGGCTGGTCATCCTGGGACGCAAGCCTGCGTCCGCTTCATCGGGTGGCATCACACAGACGCCCGTCGGGACGTCGACTTGGGGCCTTACTCGGGATACCGCCCGCAAGTTGTGCAAGAGACTAGGCAACTGCCCTAATATGGTGCAAGTCTTTGCCTGTCTGCCGTGGTTTCCATCACATCTTTTTGGGAATCGTCGCACGACTGGCGGCCGGATGTATCCATGCCAGCAAGGTACAACAACATCAGGGAGTAGATGATGATGAAGACGAAACCCGCGCTCCGGTCAGGCCTTGCACTTGCCGCGCTTGTGACGGCGGGCGCTGCGAGTGCCGAAAACGTTCCTGTCACCTTCGGCACCAACTGGGTCGCCCAGGCCGAGCATGGCGGCTATTATCAGGCCGTGGCCGATGGCACCTATGCCGCCTGCGGGATCGACGTGACGATCATCCCCGGCGGGCCGCAGGTGAACAACCGCGCGCTCATGCTGGCGGGCCAGATCGACTTTCACATGAGCGGCTCGTCGCTTGACGGCCTGTCGGCCGTGGCCGAGGGCCTGCCGATCGTTGCGGTCGCGGCGTCGTTCCAGAAAGAGCCGCAGATCATCATGACCCACCCTGGCGCGGCCTCGTCCTTCGAGGACCTCAAGAACCTCGATCGGATCCTGATCTCGGACGGTGGCGTGCTGACCTTCTGGGCGTGGATGATCAATGCCTTCGGCTTCGACCCCGCCCAGCGCGAGGTCTATACGTTCAACATGGCGCCGCTGGTTGCCAACGAGACCTGGGGCATGCAGGGTTACCTGTCTTCCGAGCCCTTCTTCTTCGAGATGGAGACCGGCATCACCCCCGATGTCTATCTGATCGCGGATGCGGGCTATGATTCCTACTCGACCCTGATCGAGACGATGGCCTCGACCATCGAGAATACCCCCGAGGTGGTCCGCTGCTTCGTCGATGGATCGGCCATCGGCTGGTACAACTTCCTTTACGGCGACAACTCGGCCGCCGTCGCGATGATCCAGGCCGACAACCCCGAAATGAGCGACGAGGCCATCGCCTATGCCATCGCCTCGATGATCGAGAACGGGATCGTCGATTCGGGTGATACGCTCGAGCTGGGCATCGGCGCGATGACGGATGCGCGCATGGAGTCGTTCTACAACAGCATGGTCGAGGCGGGCGTCGTCGATGCGGGTCTGGATTGGCAGGCGGCCTATGTCCTTGATTTCGTCAATCAGGGCGTGGGCCTTGACCTGCGGCCGGCCGACTGAGGTCTTCCTGCGGGCGGCGTGATCGCCGCCCGCAGGGCATCGCGCCCAGATGTCAGAGATCCATCACCGCACGACCCTGCCCATCGACCAGCGCCCCCGGGTGCTCGAGATGCTGGGGATCGACAAGGTCTTCAACGGCAATGTCACCGCGCTCAAGGGCATGAACCTGCGCGTGAACGAGGGGGATTTCATTTCGCTCCTCGGGCCGTCGGGCTGCGGCAAGTCCACGGCACTGCGGCTGATCTCGGGCTTGATGAGCCCGACCACGGGGCGGATCCTTTGGGAAGGCGGCAAAAGCAGGGGTGATATCGGCGTCGTCTTTCAGGAGCCGACGCTGATGCCCTGGGCCACGGTGGCGCGCAATGTCTATCTGCCCTTCCGGCTGCGCGGGCAAAGCTATGCGTCGGTCAGGGACGAGATCCACGAGGCGCTTGATCTGGTGGGGCTGGCGAAATTTCCCGACGCCTATCCGCGCGAATTGTCGGGCGGCATGAAGATGCGCGTCTCGATCGCGCGCGCGCTGGTGACCAATCCCCGCCTGATCCTGATGGACGAACCCTTCGGCGCGCTGGACGAGATCACGCGGCAGAAGCTGAACAACGACCTCTTGCGGCTCAAGGCCGAGATCGGCTGCACGGTGATCTTCGTGACCCATTCGGTGTTCGAATCCGTGTTCCTGTCCGACCGGATCGTCGTGATGGCCGCGCGCCCCGGCCGCGTGGTCGAGGAGTTGCAGATCGACGAACCCTATCCCCGCGACCTCGCCTTCCGCACCTCGCCGGAATATGCGGCCTACAGCCAGAAGGTGTCCGCCGCCTTGATGACCGCGATGGGAGAGCTTGTATGAGCGTCCAGAACGAGACCGACTCAGGCATCGGCCACCCGCCCCTGACAGAAGCCATGGTCTGGGATGCCGAAGAGGCCCGCCGCGCCCGCGCCCGCCAGATCGAGGCGGTGGCGCGCTGGCTGGTTCCGGTGCTTGTGGTCTTTCTCACGCTTTTCATCTGGGACCGGTTCGTCGTCGTGAACGAAATCCCGCATTTCATCCTGCCCAGCCCGGGGCGGATCTGGCAGCAGCTGGTCGCGGACCGCGCGCTGCTTGGGGCGTCGCTGATCATCACGCTGCGGATCACGCTCATGGCGCTTGCGGTGGCGGTCGTGGGTGGCGTGATCCTTGCGATCCTGTTCACCCAGAGCCGCTTTGCCGAGCTGGTCTTCTTTCCCTATGCCGTGATCCTGCAGGTCACGCCCATCGTCTCGATCGCGCCGCTGATCTTCATCTATGTGCAGGATGCGACGGCGCGGGTGCTGATCTGCGCCTGGATCGTGGCCTTCTTCCCGATCCTGTCGAATACGACGCTTGGTTTGAAATCCGTCGATCACAACTTGCGCGACCTGTTCACCATCTACGGGGCGAACCGCTGGCAAAGGCTGATCCATCTGCAACTGCCCTCGGCGCTGCCGTATTTCCTGGGCGGCCTGCGGATCGCGGGCGGGCTGGCGCTGATCGGGGCGATTGTCGCGGAATACGTGGTGGGCAGCGGCGGGGCCGGGTCGGGGCTGGCGTTCCGGATCCTGGAAGCCAGCTACCGGCTGAACATCCCGCGCATGTTCGCGGCGCTGACGCTGATCGCGGTGGTGGGAGTGACGATCTTTGCGCTCACGGGGCTTTTGTCGCATCTTCTCTTGCGCAAATGGCATGAAAGCGCGATCCGTCGGGAAGCATGATGGATTTCCGCAAACTGCCCGAGGGGCATGCCCTGACATTGGCGGATGTGACGTTGCCCGCCTGCCTGACCGGCGCCAAGGGCGATCTGCTGCGCACCGATCTGACCATCGCCGACGGGCGCATTGCCGCGCCGGACGCCGCGGCGGTGCGGGTCGATATGGGCGGGGCGATGGTGCTGCCGGGCTTTGTCGACATGCACACCCATCTGGACAAGGGCCACATCTGGGGCCGTTCGCCCAATCCCGACGGCACGTTCATGGGCGCGCTGGAAACGGCAAGCGCAGATTGCGAAACCCGCTGGAGCGCCGCAGACCTGCGCGCGCGCATGGATTTCGCGCTGCGCTGCGCCTATGCCCACGGCACCCGCGCGATCCGCACCCATATCGACAGCAGGCCGCCGCAGGACGGGATCAGCTGGCCCGTCTTCGTCGAGATGCGCGAAAAGTGGGAGGGGTCGATCGACCTGCAGGGCGTCTGCCTTGTCGCGGCCGAGGATTTCTCGACCGACGGCGCCTTCCGCCAGACAGCCGACATGGTGGCCGATCTGGGCGGTGTGCTGGGCCTCTTCGTCTATCCGATGCCCGACCTGATGGAGCGGCTGGTGGCCTGCCTTGCCATGGCCGCCGCGCGTGGCCTCGCGGTCGATTTCCACGTGGACGAAACGCTCGACCCCGAGGTCAACACCCTGCGCCTGATCGCGCAGGCGGTGATCGAGACGGGCTTCGACGCGCCGGTCGTGGTGGGGCATTGCTGTTCCGTGTCCGCCATGGCCGAGGATGCAGCGATGGAGACGCTCGATCTGGTGGCGCGGGCGGGGCTGCATGTCGTCAGCCTGCCGATGTGCAACCTCTTCCTGCAGGACCGCCATCCCGGCCGCACCCCCCGGATGCGCGGCATCACGCTGGTGCACGAGATGAAGGCGCGCGGCATCAATGTCAGCTTCGCTTCCGACAACACGCGCGACCCGTTCTACGCCTATGGCGATCTGGACATGGTCGAGGTCCTGCGCGAGGCGACGCGGATCGGCCATCTGGACCATACCGGGCCGGACTGGGTGCAATCCGTGCTGGCCAATCCCGCGCGGGCCTGCGGGTTCGACGCGCCTTCGCTTGCCCCCGGTGCGCCCGCCGATCTGGTGATTACGAAGGCCCGCGACTGGAACGAATTCTTCTCGCGCCCGCAAGCCGACCGGATCGTCCTGCGCGGCGGACACCAGATCGACCGGACCCTGCCCGACTACGCCGAACTTGATCATCTGATGAGGCAAGCATGACCCTTCCCACCCCCGACATCGCCGGTGCGAAAGCCGCGCTTTCCCATCTGGACCTTGACGAGAACCCGGTGTCGGTGAAGGCGAAAAGCCGGGATTTCTTCTGGTATTCGCCGGTCCTGAAGGCGCGCCTTGACCATGTGACGGCGGATTTCGTCGTGGCGCCCAGGACCGAGGCCGAGGTGATCGAGGTTCTGCGGGTCTGCTACGCCCACAACGTGCCGGTCACGACGCGGGGCACGGGGACCGGCAATTACGGGCAGGCGATGCCGCTGGCCGGCGGTTGCATCCTGCACATGCACAACATGAACCTCGTGAAGGAGATTCATCCGGGGCGGGTCATCGTGGAACCCGGTTGCCTGCTCAAGGATCTGGACGCGGCCTGCAAGGACCATTCGGGGCAGGAGATCCGGATGTTTTCCTCGACATGGTCGACGGCGACGATCGGCGGCTTCGTCGCGGGCGGCTCGGGCGGGGTGGGGTCGGTGCGCTGGGGCAGCCTGCGCGATCTGGGCAATATCCTGCGGCTGCGCGTGGTCACGATGGAGGAAGAGCCGCGCGTGCTGGAGTTCACCGGCGAGGCGCTGCACCGCGTCAGCCATGCCTATGGCACCAACGGGATCATCACCGAACTCGAGATGCCCCTGGCACCCGCCTCTGACTGGGTGGGGATGTTCCTGACTTTCGACGATTTCCCGGCGGCGCTGGACTATGGATACGGGCTGGCGGCCGAAGACGGGATCCTGGTCAAGCTGGTGACGGTGTTCGAGGCGCCCATCGCGCAGGACTATTTCCAGCGCGTCGCCCCGCATGTAAAGCCGGGTCAGGCGGTGGTGGCGCTGATGGTGGCGCCCCATGCGCTCGATGGTTTCGCCACCTTCACCGCGCGCCATCCGGGGGCCGAGGTGATCTATCGCTCGGACCAGTCGGAATGGGCGCGCGATCCGGGGCATGTGTTCGAATATGCCTGGAACCACACGACGCTTCGGGCGCTGAAGGTGGACCCGTCGATCACCTATCTGCAGGTGGGTTACGGCAATGCCGACCCGATCCCGCTGGTCGAGAAGATGCGGGCGGACTTCTCTCCGGAAGTGCTGCAGCATATCGAGGTGACCCGGATGGGTGGTCGCGTGGCCATGGGCGGGCTGTCGCTGGTGAAATTCACGACCGAGGAACGGCTGGACGAGATCGTGAAGTTGCACGAGGCCGCGGGGGCGATGGTCTTCAATCCCCATCGCTATACGCTGGAAGAGGGCGGGCGGCAGTCGGTGGACGATGTGCAACTGGCCTTCAAGCGCGAAGCCGATCCGAAGGGGCTGCTCAATCCCGGCAAGATGATCACATGGGATGAACCCGAGTTCGCCTATGACGCTGTCTATGCCTACAAGGGGCTGAGGGCAGCCGAATGAGGGCCGCGATTTCTGTGCAGAAATCGCGCCGAAAAATGCGCATTTTTCGGCGCCCGGCAGCGAAGGGCGCCGCCTGATGCCCCGCGTCCTCGTCCTCTTCGCCCATCCTTGCGAGGAAAGCTTCTCGGCCGCGCTCCACCGGACCGTGGTCGAAACGCTGACCGCCCGAGGCTGGGAGGTCGATGACTGCGACCTGAATGCCGAGGGCTTTTCCCCCGTCCTGACCGCCGAGGAGCGGCGGGGCTATCATGACGTGGCCAGCAACACCGCGCCGGTCGCCTCGTATGTCGAACGCGTTCGTGCCGCCGAGGCGCTGGTCATGGTCTTCCCCGTCTGGAACTTCGGCTTTCCGGCGATCCTGAAGGGGTTCTTCGACCGGGTCTTCCTGCCCGGCGTGTCGTTCCGGCTGGAAGACGGGCTGGTCAAGCCGAACCTGACCCATATCAAGCGCCTTGCCGCCGTCACCACCTATGGCGGCACGCGGTTCCGCGCGCTTCTGGCGGGCGATCCGCCGCGGCATGTCGTCAAACGGGCGATCTGGCATGTCTGCAGGCCCTACAAGCTGCGATATCTTGCGCTATACGACATGAACCGGGTGACCGAGGCGCAGCGCAACGCCTTCCTTGCCCAGGTCAAACGCGAGATGGAGCAGTTCTGATGCGGGCGCTGGTCGTCTATTGCCACCCGAAGGAGGGCAGCTTCAACGCCGCCGTCCGCGACCTCGTGCTGGACAAGCTGGCCCGCGCCGGGGCCGAGGTGCGGCTGCACGACCTTTATGCCGAGGGCTTTGCCCCGGTTCTGACTCCGGCGGAATGGACGGGCTATCTGAACTGCCCCGAAAACATCGCCCCCGTTGCCGCGAAGGTCGCCGATGTGCGCTGGTGCGACACGCTGATCTTCGTCTATCCGACCTGGTGGTATGGTCTGCCCGCAATGCTGAAGGGCTGGCTCGACCGGGTGCTGCTGCCCGATGTGGCCTTCTTCATGCCGGATGCGGCCAACAAGACGATCCGCCCGGGCCTGCACCATATCCGGCGCATGGGCATCTTCACCACCTGCGGGGCCAGCTGGTGGCTGACCCGGATCGTCGGTGCCCCGGGCAAGCGGACGCTGACGCGCGGAGTGGGGTTCCTGCTGCCCTGGACACGGCGGATGGTCTTTGCCGCGCATTACCTGATGGACAGCTCCACCCCCGAAAGCCGCCGCCGGCATCTTGAGAAGGTGGGCGCGAAGATGGACCGCCTGATCGGACGACGGATCGAGGCCCCCCTGCCGCGCGCGCCGGAGGCCGCGGAATGACCCGGCGGCTGGACTGGGCCGATCTGCGTGCCCCCGAATACACCGGCATCGACCCGATGCGCACCATCGCGATCCTGCCCACCGCCGCGATCGAGCAGCACGGGCCGCATCTGCCCGTGGGCACCGACACGATCATCGCCGAAGGCATGCTCGCGCGCCTGCGCGCCGCCTGCCCCGACGATCTCGACCTCCGGATCCTGCCGGTGATGGCGGTGGGCAAGTCGAACGAACATCTCTGGGCCGCGGGCACGCTGACGCTGAGCGCCCCCACCGCCCTGGCCGCCTGGACCGAGATCGGCCTGTCCGTCGCCCGCGTCGGGATCCGCAAGATCCTGATCGTCAACAGCCATGGCGGCAATGTCGACCTGATCTCGATCCTCGCGCGGGAATTGCGGGTCCGGGCGGGGATGCTGGCCGTGAAATGCGGCTGGGGCAACTGGGGGCACCCGCCGGGCCTGTTCTCGGATCAGGAGGCCCGCTTCGGCATTCATGGGGGTGACTCCGAAACCTCGCTCCTCCTCGCCTTCCGGCCCGAGACGGTGGACATGTCGGCCGCCCGCGATTTCCGTTCGACGGCCGAGACGGCGACGATCCCGCCGATCGGGCCGACAAGCTATGGCTGGATCGCCTCGGACCTGAATCCGGCGGGCACCGTGGGCGAGGCGCATCTGGCCACCGCCGAAAAGGGCGAGGCGCTGGCGGCGCATTGTGTCGAGGGTGTGCTGGGCCTGTTGAAAGAGATGGTGGCGCATCCGATGGAAGGCTTCGCCCCTGTCGACACGAAGGGGCTCTAGCGGCCAATGCGAAAGGGTTTGGGCAGCGCTCTGGGCCTTGCCATCGCCCTTCTGGCGGCGCTGCCGGTGCAGGCCGAACGGCAGTTTCTGGGCGTGGGCCGGCTTTTCAGCAACGACTTTTTCGGTGATGGCGAGGATCGCTGGCGCACCGGATCCTACAGCCTGTCGGTGCTGCGCGGGCCGGGTTGGACCGGCAGCCTGCCCGACCGGCCCGGGCAGGTGCTGGAATACCGCTTCCGGGCCGAGATCATCGCACCGGGCCGTCTGAACGGGCCCGGCTCGGACGACCGGCCTTATGTGGGGATGCTTGCCTGGGGCGTGCACAGCCATCATGCGCTGGGGCAGGGGGAATACAGCCTTGGCCTCGATCTGGTGGCGGTCGGGCCGCAGACCGGGATCGGCGATTTTCATGCCCGGGCGCATGAGCAATTGGGTGCGCCGCGTGTCGGCGTGCTGGACGACCAGATCGGCAATGCGACAGGCTATCTGGCGACGGGGCAATATGTCAGGCCCCTGACCTTTGCCGACAATGCCCAGATCCGCCCCTTCGTCGAGGTGCAGACCGGGGTCGAGGACATCATCCGCGCCGGGGG
>JAFIEN010000145.1 GCA_020832515.1 Rubellimicrobium sp.
AAGAACTGCCGGAAATTGGCCAGCCCGATGAACCGCGCCTCGAACAGGTCCCACCGTGTCAGGCTGAACCAGAACGAGGCGAAAGTGGGGACCAGAAACAGGATGGTGTAGATTATCGCGGCAGGCAGGAAGAACCAGTTGGGATAGGGGGATCTGCGCGCGCGGCGGGCGGCTGCCATGACTGTTCTGCCTCCTGATATGGAAGGCCCCCACCTTGCGGCGGGAGCCTTTGATTTGCCAAGGGATGACCGGATTGCGACCGCGATGAGAGGGATGCGGTCACCGGGAGACGATCACCAGTTCGGCAAACCAAGCTGTTGCGCCTGCTTGCGCACATCCTCGTCATAAAGCGCGGCCGCCGACGCCGCGTCACGGATGCCGGACCCGACCTCGACCGTGATCTGCTCCATCGCGGGGCCCTTGACCGGCGACAGGAATTCCAGCGCGGGGGCATTGGCGCCTTCGGTCTGGAAATAGGGCAGCATGTCGGCCACGACGTTGTTCACATCCTCGGGCAGGGTGCAGCCTTCGATCAGATAGGGGCCGGTGGCACCGATGGCGGCGGTCTGGATATCGCAGGCCTCGACCGTGGCGATCCAGTTCAGGAAGTCGCGCGCCTCGTCGATGTTATTGCTCGTGGTCGGGATGTATAGCGCGGCCGGCATCCACACCGTCAGACCGTTGCTGTCGGCGCTGGGGCCGGGCTGCGCGAAAAAGCCCACATCCATGACATGGTCGGGATAGGTCTCCCCGATCGTGCCGATGGCGAAGGACAGCATCGGATAATGCGCCGCCTCGCCCAGGGCGACCATGCGCAGCCCGTCCTCGAATGTCGCCGAGCCGAAATCAGGATTCAGAAAGCCCGCCTCATGCACATCCTGCAGATACTGAAACCCTCGCATTGCGGCGGGCGTGGTGGCGTATTTCGCCTCGTTGTTGGTATAGCGTACGGCGAAATCGGGCACTTCGGCCAGCACGTTGAAGAAATCGGCCAGCACGAACAGCTGCGATGTCCAGGTTGCACCCGTGCCATAGGTCTGCGCCACCGGCACCCGGCCCGCGGCAAGGACGGCGGCGTTGTTGGCCATGAACTCGTCCCAGGTCTTCGGCACGCTCAGGCCCAGCTCTTCGTACAGCGGGATGTTGTAAAGGATCCCGCCGCCCATCGCCGTCAGGATCGGCACGCCGAACAGTTTGCCATCCGCCTCGACCACCGTCTTGAAGCTGTCGATGACGTTTTCCTGATTGGGCAGGTCGGTCAGATCGACAAGCGTGCGCGTCGGGTTCAGCGCCTGCATGAGCGACCCGGAGTTGTAGAGGAAGATGTCGTTCATCTCGCCCGTGGCCAGCCGCGTCTTGAGCTGGTTGTCACCCACCGCGCCGCCAAGGCGGGTTTCGATGTCGAAGGTGATGTCGGGATTCTGCGCCGTATAGGCCGCCGTCAGCGCCTCGAAAACCGACACGGTCGCGGGGCCGTTGTCGATCAGCAGCGAAAGCGTGGTTTGCGCTGTCGCCATGCCGCCCGTCAGGATGATGGCAGCAGACAGGGCAAGGCTTGGTCGGGTGATCTTGGTCATTGGGGGTATCCTCCTCCCGGGATCAGGGTCAATCGCACAGGCATGGGCGGTTGGTTCCGCCCTTGGTTTCAGCTTTGGTGAAAGGTCATGACATGGGTTCCGGCCGTCAGCGTGACGGGGCCGGACTGTGCCGTGCCATTGACGGTCAGGCCCGGACGTGCGGCCATCCGGGCCGTGACGCCGTCGGGGATGCTGACGGTGTAGGTGACCGTGTCACCCTCCAGCACCCAGCCTGCGGCAACCGGGCCGCGCAGGGATTGGTGGGTGGCCGCGACCGGCGACAGTGCGGGAATGATGACCGGGTCAAGGATGATCCCGGCAAAGCCGGGATGGTCCGGATCAGGGGCCATGCCCGCCACGGCTTCGAACAGCCACTGGCAGACCGCGCCATAGGCATAATGGTTGTAGCTGTTCATCGACGGATCATAGATCGACCCGTCGGGCGCCAGCGCATCCCAGCGTTCCCAGATCGTGGTCGCGCCCATCCGGACCTGGAACAGCCAGCCCGGCACATCCTCGTTCAGGAACACGCGGCCCGCATGGTCATGCAGGCCCAGCATCGTCAGCGCAGGAAGCAGTGCGGGCGTCCCGATGAACCCCGTGCCGATCTTGTAGCCGGCATCCTCCACGACGCGGGCGAAATACGCCTTGGCCGCGTCGTGATGGCGCGCGGGCACCAGCCCGTAAAGAAAGGCCAGCGCATAGGATGTCTGGTCGTTGTTGGCGATCCGGCCCGAAGGCGTGATGAATTCATGCTCGAAGGCGGCCGCGATCGTCGCGGCCTTGGCACGCAACTGCCCGGCCAGCGCCGCATCGCCCAGCGTTTCGGCAATCCGTGCCGTCAGATCGGTCGAGATGAAATGGTACAGCGTCGCCGCGCAATCATCCCCGATGGTGGGCTGCGGCTTCACGCTGCTGCCCGTGGGTTGCAGCCAGTCGCCGAAGGTGAACCCCTTCTTGCCCCATGTCGCATGCGGCTGGATCACCGGCCCGTTCGAGATCGACCAGAGATAGTCGAGCCAGCGCAGCATCGCGGGCAGGCATTCCTCCAGGATCTCGCGGTCGCCGTAATGGAGGTACAATTGCCATGGGATGATGCAGATCGCATCGCCCCAGCCGGTCGAACCCGCCCAGATCGCCTCCTCGGGCGCGACATGGAGCCGCGTCGGATCGGGCGAGAAATGCGGGATCGCGCCGTCCTCGCGCTGATCCGCCATCACGTCGCGCAGGTATTTGCGCAAGAAGGCATGGCTGTCGGCCAGCCAGCAGGCCGTGCCCGCGAAGACCTGCGCATCGCCCGTCCAGCCCAGCCGCTCGTCACGCTGCGGGCAATCCGTCGGCACATCGACAAAGTTCGACCGTTGCGACCAGACGGTATTCTCGACCAGCCGGTTGACCAGCGCATGACCCGAGGCGAAGGTACCCCGCTGTTCGGGAACCGAGGTCAGCGGGACCGACACGATCCCCGTCACCCGCGCGCCGCCCTGCGGCGTGATCCGCGCATAGCGGTATCCCATGAAGGTGAATTCCGGCTCCCATGTGACGGGGCCGCCCGCCAGCACATAATCCAGCGCGGCACGTGCCGAGCGGTAATTGCGGTTGTCCCAGACCCGTCCCGGGGCCAGCTGTTCGCAGAATTCGATCAGCACCGACGCGCCCGCCGGACCGTCC
This sequence comes from Rubellimicrobium sp., assembly GCA_020832515.1. Classification (GTDB taxonomy): domain Bacteria; phylum Pseudomonadota; class Alphaproteobacteria; order Rhodobacterales; family Rhodobacteraceae; genus JAFIEN01. The sequence continues at coordinate 3,249 of JAFIEN010000145.1, forward strand.
ATCTCGATCCGGGGGATGGCCGCGCAGTTTTGGCCGAAGTCATGGACCGTTGCCGCGCCGTCGGCCCATGTGTCCACCGCATGCAGGGGGACCAGCGCCTTGATCCCCGCCGTCTCGGCGGGCACGATCCGGGGCGAGGATGGCGCAATGACGGTCACGCCCGCATCGGCGGGCAGGCCCGCCTGCCGCGCATCCACGCTTTCGCCCCAGTAGATCCCGTTCTTCATCACCGGCAGCAATCCGGCGGCCCAGTCCGGTCCGGTGGCGCACAGGATGGCGCCCCCGCCTTCGATCTCGGCCATGGCGGCAACCTTGTTGCCCCAGCAGTTGAAGATCGGCGCCTGTGCCCACATCAGCTGCGACCGCCACCAGCCATCGCCCAGCCGGATCTCGATCCGGTTCTCGCCGGGCCGCAGCAGATGCGCCACCGGATAGGATTGATAGGCCAGCCTGTCGTCATAGACCGTCCAGCCCGGCGTCAGGTAATCGTCGCCCACCTTCACGCCGTTGATATAGCAGACATAAAGCCCCTGCGCCGTGATGTGCAGCGTCGCGTCGGGGGCAACCTCTGCAAGCTCAAGGCGCGTGCCGACAAAGCTTGCCTGCGCCCCCTGCCCCTTGTCACAGTCAGGTGCAATCATGGCCGCACGCCACGCGCGCACAGGTACGCCAGTGCCGGAAATCCCGGAAATCATCGTCATCCCCCCTTTTGCGACCCCATCGATTCTGTGCGACATGGGTCCAGAGCGTCGTGTGTAACGTTACATGTATAACCTTCTACATTCACCCCATGCCTTGCAAGCAGAATCTTTGTCACGTTAACTTGTGGGCGATCGAAGGGATGCGAAGATGACCGGGGAAACCGGCCGGCAAGGCAGGGTCACCATCAAGGCCGTCGCGAAAGAGGCGGGGGTGTCGGTGGCCGCCGTGTCAAAGGTGCTGCGCAACGCCTATGGCGTCTCGCCCGCGATGCGCACCCGCGTGCAGGCCGCCATCGACGATCTTGGCTATCGCCCCAACCTTGCCGCGCGCGGCATGCGCGGCCAGTCCTTTACCATCGGCATCCTGCTTTACGGTCTCGACAATCCGTTCATCGCCGATGTCGTCGATGGCATCCACGAGGTGACGATCCCCGCCGGATACAAAAGCCTTCTCGGTGTCGGGCGGGCCAAGGTGCCGATCGAGACGAACCTGATCGACACGATGATCGATTACCGGATGGACGGGTTGGTCCTGATCGGCCCCCGCCTCAGCCCAGAGACACTGGCCCTTTACGCGCCGCAGATCCCGCTGGTCTGCATCGGGCATCACGAACCGCAGGCGGTGGGTTTCGACACGGTGAATTCGAACGATTTCGCCGGGGCCGGGCTGGTGGTCAAGGCGATGATCGCGCGTGGCCATCGTGACATCGGGATGATCTCGCTCGAACTGGGTGTCGATCACAAGACCAACGTCAGCGACATCCGCGAGGCGGGCTATCTGGCCGCAATGGCCGAGGCCGGACTGGCCCACAAGGCCCGCATCGCGCGGGTGCGCTCGGTCGATCCCGCGCCGGACGATCCGGAACTGCGGGCATGGCTGCAATCGCCCGACCGGCCCCGTGCCGTGTTCTGCTGGTCCGACATCCATGCCATGCTGCTCGTCAACATCGCCGCCGAAATGGGTATCGCCATTCCCGACGAATTGGCCGTCGCGGGCTATGACAACAGCAGGCCCGCCGCCTATTCGCTGATCGGCCTTGCCAGTGTCGATCAGGACGCCGCCCGGATCGGGGTCGAAACCGCAAGCCTGCTGATGTCGCGGATCGGCGGTCGCTCGGATGCCGTCCACGCATTGGTCACGCCGACGCTTGTGCTGCGCCGCAGCATCTAGACCTTAGGGGTCCGCGTCTGCGTTTTCCCGGAAACGTTCAATTTCTGTCCCCCAAAGATGCAAGACGGTGATGGTCCCTCATGCGACAAGGGTTGGTCTGCGCCGCACCCTTTGCCGCGCGCTTTTCAGGACAGCGACATGGCCGAACCCACGACGATCCCCGACTACCCCCTTTCCCAGGACCAGATCGATGAATACCGGCGCAACGGCGTCATCCGCATCGAGGGGATCATTCCGCCCGATGTTCTGGATGTGATGCGCAGCGCCATCGAAAGGGCCGTGGCCGAGGAATCTGCCGTGGTGCCGGACAAGCCCGCGACGGGCACGCAGGCCACATATGAAAAGATCTTCAATCAGAAGGTGAACCTCTGGCAGCGCCATTCCGATGTGGCGACTTTCGCCCTGTCACGCGCATTGGGCCGCGTCGCAGCCCGGCTTGAGGGGCGCGACATGCGCATCTGGCACGATCAGGCGCTGTTCAAGGAGCCGATGAAGGGCAACAACAAGACGCCCTGGCATCAGGATGCCGTCTATTGGCCCCATGCAGACCGCTGGCGCCAGACGACAATCTGGATCGCGCTCAGGGATGCAACGCCGCAGAACGGCTGCATGGCCTTTGTCGAGGGAACGCAGGCTCTTGGCCCGCTCGAACCGGTCGATCTTGCCGATCCGCAGGACCTTTTCGACGCAGCACCGCATCTCCGCCCTGTCAAGCCGGTGCCATTGCCACTCAAGGCGGGCAGCGCGACCTTCCACAACGGCCTGACGTTCCATTACGCGGGCCCCAACAAATCTGACGCGACGCGTGAAGCCTTCGCCATCATCTACATGCCCGATGACACCCGCTTTGACGGAAGCCCCCATATGGTGACCGACGGACAGGGGTTTGCGCCGGGACAGATCCTTGACGGGGCGCTGTTCCCCGCCGTGTCCTGAACGGAACGGCGGGCATGCGATATCGTCCGTTCGGAAATACCGGCTGGCAGGTCAGCGAAATCGGCTTTGGCGGCTGGCAGATCGGTGGCGACTGGGGAACGGTCGATGATGCGGCGTCGATCCGCACGCTGCATCATGCCTTTCACAAGGGGATCAATTTCGTCGATACCGCGCAGATGTATGGCAAGGGCCATTCCGAAACGGTGATCGGACAGGCGCTGCGGCAATGGCGCGGCGACAGGATATTCGTCGCCACAAAGGTGCAGCCAACCGTCTGGCCCGCCCCCGACGAGGACAACCCGCCCATGCGCGGCCGCTATCCCGAATGGCATCTGCGGCAGGCGGTCGAGGCATCCCTGCGCAGGCTGGGCGTGGACCGGATCGATCTTCTGCAACTGCATTGCTGGCTGCCGGATGGCACCCGCGCCCTTGACTGGCTGGAAACGCTGAACGCCCTGCGCAGCGAAGGCAAGATCGACAGGATCGGCGTGTCGATCCGCGACTACCGCCCCGGCGACGGGGTGGAACTGGCGCGACTGGGCCTTGTGGATGCGATGCAGGTCGTCTTCAACATGTTCGAACAGCGCCCGGCCGAGATACTGTTCAACACCCGGCCTGCCCCCGCATTCATCGTCAGGGTTCCCCTGGATTCCGGATCGTTGTCAGGCACATGGACCGCCGACAGCTATGCAGGCTGGCAGCCCGGCAGCGTCCGCCACAGCCTGTTTCGCGGCCCGCGCTTTGCCGAGACGCTGGAACGGGCCGCAAGACTCGGCACCCTATGCGCAGATCACTACCCCACCATGATCGAGGCCGCGATGCGGTTCGTGTTGTACCCATCCTCCGTTTCCACCGTCATTCCAGGCATGGCCACGCCCGCCGAGGTTGACGCCAACATCGCCTTTTGCGACGGCGCGCCCTTTCCCGAAGATCTTGCCCGGCAGCTTGGGCCACATTGCTGGCCACGGAATTACTACCAATGACGCCCGAGGTCCGACTGGAGCGGCTGGGCCCGACCGATATTCGCGCGGCGATTGCGGCCCGGCCCTTGGTCTATCTGCCCTTGGGCACCTGTGAATGGCATGGTGAACATCTTCCGGTCGGGCTGGATGCGCTGACCGCAGAGGCGATCTGCACGACGGCCGCGCGGCGCGGGGGTGGCCTTGTCTTTCCCGTGCTGCATTACGGTACGGGCGGTGGGCATGGCGACTATCCATGGACGATCATGGTCAGGCAGGATCAGATCGAACCCCTTCTGGTCCGGTCAATTCAAAGGCTTTCCGATTTCGGGGTCACGACGGTGGTCCTGTTCAGCGGCCATTTTGCGGGCGAACAGATCGCGATGATCGACGCCGTTGCCCGCGACTGGAACAATACCGGCAGCCCGCTTCGGGTCATGTCATTCGCGGTCAGTCAGGCCACGGATTGCGGCATCGCGCCCGACCACGCGGCCCTGTTCGAAACAACGCTTCTGGCCGCGATCCATCCTGATCTGGTCCGGCTGGACAGGCTGCCAGATGCACCTGCGGCCGACCCCGGTGGGAACCCGATGGGCCCGCACCGGCATGATCCGTCGCATCCCCTTTACGGAATCTTCGGTCCCGATCCCCGCCAGTTCGACCTGGCCGCAGCCCGCCCCCTTCTCGACAGGATCGTGACTTGGCTGCTTGACGCAATCGCTGGCGGAACCAGGTGACCCCTATCCGCCATAAATCCTGCGATATTGCATCGGTGTCATGCCGGTATGACGCTTGAACACCCGGCAGAAATGCGGCGCATCCGAAAAACCGGCATCAAACGCCACTTCTGTCGCGCTCAGCCGTGGCGACAGGAGTAGCTGGCACGCCCGGTGAATTCTGCGCCTCTGGAAATAATCCATGGGACCATAGCCAGTCGACTCGCGGAACAGGGCCGCGAAATGATCGGCGGACATCCCGGCCAGTTCTGCATGACGGGATACCGAAAACGGCGAGCTGTTCGCGACCGCCCGTTCGATCGCCTCCATCGCGTCCCAAACTTCCTGTCGGAACTCGATTGTCGCCGCAGTTGGATCGGCCCTGATCCAGCCACGAGAGAAGGCCGCGATGATCTTGTGGAAACATCCACGCAGCTCAAGACCCGAACCTGCTGTTTTGCCCCCGGCATCTTCGATCTGGTCCAACTCGGCTACAACCATCGACAGATCCGGCCCGTCCAGTCGGAACTGGACAACATCGACTGACCTGAACTTCATCAGGGTGCGGGACAGAAACAGCGGAACCGCGCCCGGTTCGGCCCAGAGCATACCAAGGTCGCGCACCAGCCACTCGCTCAGGTAATAGGCATTGATTACCCTGAGGTATCGTACATCCAGCAGGGCGTGTACCGCCCCGGGCGGCACGACAAACACATCCCCGGGTGCCAGCAACCGCTCGGTCTCGCCCGTAAGATGTCGGGCGGTACCACCGGTTTTCACGCAGATCTCGTGAAAGGCGTGATCATGCGCCTCGACATCCGACGTAACCGAAAGGCGCTGCGCTCGCACCGGTCTTTGTGCCGAAAGCTGCACACTCCTTTGGTCGATTCGGAAGCGCGGCAAGAGGCTTGTTCCGGGAAACATACAATCGTGCTACATGCAGCCGTCAAGAATTTCAAGTTGCCTGAATTGAACCCGGCGTGATCGCTCCAATCGTCAGAACGGATCACGCAGCTGATCCATCGTCCCAATGCGCCAGGCGGTGGATCCGGTCGTGCAGAGCCATGCGCGCACATCGAAGTCCGGCAATGAGGCGGTCACCCGCAGGTCTCATTTCCTTGACTTTTGCGATCGCCTTCCGAAAAGGAAGTCCTGAAAAGGAAGACCCATGACTGTTCCATCCCGGATGATCACATGGACCCTCGCCGGCCCGCCCTGTTCATGGCAAGTTCGATCCTGCGGGCGTATCGGGACGGGGATCCGGCGAGCTGATCTCGCTACACAAGCAGGCAACGACCAGACCGAAAATCCGGGCGGCAATCACGGCAAGCATCAAGCCTGCGTGGAGGGTGGCCGAGCGCTACGGGATCTTGGAGCAGACGGTCTGAAAGTGGCGGAACCGGGACGACGTGCACGACCGGAGCCACACGCCGCACAAGTTGCAGACCACGTTGACGCCACCTCAGGGTCCGAGCGTGAGGCGAGCGATCGTCGCGAGGATCGTTGCTGTCGCGCGCGAGTGCCCGGTCATCTGTGTATGGCTGACTGGGTCCATGCTTCCTGAGAGGAGCAAGCACGATGACGATTTCGAACGAACTGCTGGACGAACTGCTGAAGGGCTGCCAGCGGCCGTTGCAGGCCGTGATGCTGTCTGAGGTTGGTGTGGCTGTCGACAGTCGTGATGCGACGCCGCAACGATCAGAGCAAGACAGGTCGCGCGCACGAGCCGGTTGGCCTGGGCGAGGCGGACCTGCAGCCCGTGCTCGTTCACGCCGCTTGCACTGTAGGGGTTGGGCTTCTCGTAAAGCGCGTTGACGCCGTAGCTGACGCAATGCGCCAGCAGCGCGAGGCGGCTGGCAC
>JAFIEN010000146.1 GCA_020832515.1 Rubellimicrobium sp.
TACCGCCCCCGGGTCCGATCCGCTTATTACGAGCGCGTTTATGTCCATAGTCCCGAAGGACGTCCAAGATATAGGCGGGGCCGGATCGCGGCACAAGGGGCTGCGGGTGACAGTTGGGGGCGGAGGGGGCGCGGGCAAACCCCGCTTGCCAGGCGGCCTGACGCGGCACTAGGATTCTGGTGACCGATTTTTGCGGTCGTCCATCATTTGTTTCAGGAATTCGAGCATGACACATTTCCAGCGCCTGCGGCGTGCCTTCGCCTTGATCCTTCTTCTTGCCACCGGTGCCTTGCTGCCCTTGCCGGCTGCCGCCGCCGAGGCCTGCGGCGCCTTCCCGGTCGGTGCCGAGAGCCACACCTGCGACTGCGCCACCGGTGCGGCCGGGGCGGTCTGGGGGAGCGGGCCCTATACCTCGGACAGCAACATCTGCACCGCTGCCCGCCATGCCGGTGCGATCGGGGCCGAGGGCGGCAGCGTCACCGCCGTCGCCGCTCCGGGTGCGGCATCCTATGCGGGCTCGATCCGGAACGGGGTCGAGACGCGGAACTGGGGCAGCTATCCCAGCAGTTTCGACATCGTCCTGACCACTGCCGGGGTCGAGGCCTGCGGCCGCTATCCCGACGCGGAAGCCGCCCTGACCTGCCATTGCGCGCCCGGCGCCGCGACGGGCAGCGTCTGGGGCAGCGGGCCCTACACGTCGGACAGCAACATCTGCGCCGCCGCCGTGCATGCCGCCCTCATCGGCGAGGCGGGCGGGGTCGTGACCGCGCTGCGCGTCATCGGGCTGGAAAGCTACACCGGGTCCGAGGTCAACGGGATCGCGACGCGGAACTGGGGCAGCTATCCGACCAGCTTCACCTTCAACACGAACTGAAGCCGCAGAAAGACGAAGGGCGGCCCGGACAGGCCGCCCTTCGCCTTGGTCAGGTCAGGGTCGGATCAGAACCCGGCCTTGATCATCTCGAAGGCTTCCGCGTGGCGTTCGCGCGCGGCATTGCTGACCGAGATCTGGGCAAAGACCGGCACGTCGATGGCGCCAAGACCGGATGCCACAAGATCTTCCTCGTCCACCTGCGACATGAGCGCGGCGTCGTTGGCCGTGCCGAAGCCCGCCTCGAGCAGCGGAATCGTCGAGGACGGCGCCAGGAGCGCGTTCACATAGTCATAGGCCTTGTCCTCGGAGCCGGGCGCATTGGCCATCCGCACCTGCCCGCAAAGCCAGACGGAGGAGCCTTCGACCGGTTCGCGCTGGAAGGCGATGGGGCGGCCTTCCTCGACCATCGTGGGATAGACCTCGTTCCAGGCCCAGGCGACCAGCACCTCGCCGGTGGCCAGAAGCTGGGCCAGTTCGGACGGGTCCTGCCAGTAGGTGCGCAGGTTGGGATGGGCGGCGCGCAGCCATGCGGCGGCCGCCTCGAACTGTTCGTCGGTCACGTCGGTCCAGTCGGTCACGCCGGTGGCGAGATAGGCCAGCGCCCAGGCATCGTCGACATTGTCCGGAATGGTCAGGCGGCCGGCGAATTCGGGGTTGTGGAAGACCGAGAGCGAGGCGACAGCCTCTTCGCTGACCAGTTCGGGGTTGTAGGCGATCGCGGTCGAGCCCCAGTCGGTCGGGACGAAGTAGAACGCGTCGGGGTCGATGTCCTTGCCGATCAGATCGGCGTTCAGCGTATCGAAGGCCTCGATCCGCGAGACATCCCAGGGTTGGATCAGCCCGCTTTCCGTCCAGCGCGCGATCGAGCCGCCGCAGATATGCACGAGGTCGGCGCGGAAACCGGCGCGGACCTTCTGGAAGGCCTCGTCCTCATCCCCGAAGAACGAGAAGGTCGGGCTCGTGCCGTGGGTTTCGACAAAGGACTGGTGGAAGGCGGGGTTCTCGAACCCGGCATAGTCGAGGATGATCAGTTCCGAAGTCTGCGCGGCAGCAATGGCGCCGAGCAGGGTAAGGGGGATCGCAGTCGTGGCGGTACGTCGGATCATGCTGAGGTGGCTCCTGTCGGGGTCGGCCCGCCAAGGGTGCGGGGCGGTTTTCGCCTTAGGCATCCGCGCGAGCCACCGCAAGATCCCGGGCGTCAACAATGCGTCATGCGGGCCTGCGCGCTTGGTTGCTGCGGCCTCTTGCGGCTGCGGCGGGCACCTGTCACTTCTGTCTGCGCTGAACCGATGTCGCGGCGGGCGAGGCGCCATGCAGATCACTCCGGACTATTGCCGCCTGATGGCATGCTACAATGCCTGGCAGAACGACGGTCTGCGCGGGCTGCTGACGGGGTTGGATGCCGGGCTGCTGACCGCCGACCGGGGCGCGCATTTCGGGTCGATCCTGGGGACGCTGAACCACATTCTCTGGGCTGATCGCGTCTGGTTGCATCGTCTGACCGGATCGCCGCGCCCCGACGGCGGCATGGCCGACAGCCCTGCCCTGACGCCCACCGTCGCAGTCTGGGGGGCAGAACGGTTTCGCACCGACGGGCAGATTCGCCGCTGGGCCGAGGCGCTGGATGCAGTCGATCTGATCGGCAACCTTGCGTGGCAGTCCGGCGCGGCGGGGGGCGAGGTCACACGCCCGATCCAGATGCTGGTCGTTCACATGTTCAACCACCAGACCCATCACCGCGGGCAGGTTCATGCCCTATTGACCGGGGCCGGGCTTGCACCGCCCCCGACGGACCTGTTCCTGATGCCGCAGAGCGGCACCTCAGGTGCCCTGACAAGCTGACGACCCGCCCGACTGAAAGGAAAGACGATGTTCAAGGCCCTTCTCGTCGACAAGGACGACAGCGGCGAAACCCACGCCAGGTTGGTTGACCTGTCCGAAGACCGCCTTCCCGAAGGCGATGTGACGGTGGATGTCGCCTTCTCGACGCTGAACTACAAGGACGGGCTGTGCCTTGGACCCGGCGCCGGGCTGGTGCGCAATTATCCCCATGTGCCGGGGATAGACTTCGCCGGAACCGTCGCCGCCTCGGACGATCCGCGTTACCGGCCGGGCGACGAGGTGGTGCTGACCGGCTGGCATGTGGGCGAGCGTTATTGGGGCGGCTATGCAACGAAGGCCCGCGTCAAGGCCGACTGGCTGGTGCCCCGGCCCGAACGCCTCAGCCTGCGCCAGACGATGGCGGTGGGCACGGCGGGGCTGACGGCGATGCTGGCGATACAGGCGCTCGAGGATCACGGGCTGACGCCGGCAAAGGGCGAGGTTCTGGTCACCGGGGCCGCGGGCGGGGTGGGTTCGGTCGCCGTCGCGATCTTGGCGAACCTTGGCTATCAGGTCGCCGCCGTGACGGGGCGGCCCGAGACCGAAGGATACCTGCGCGACCTTGGCGCCGCCCGCATCGTGCCGCGCGACGAGATCGCCGAGACGATCAAGCGGCCGCTGGAATCCGAGACATGGGCCGGTTGCGTCGATGCGGTGGGCGGCAACATGCTGGCGCGTGTGCTGGGGCAGCTCAAGATGCATGCCAGTGCGGCGGCGGTGGGCAATGCGGGGGGGCTGACGGTGCCGGCCTCGATCATCCCGTTCCTGCTGCGCGGGGTGAACCTGCTGGGCATAGATTCGGCCCAGCAACCTTATGACAACCGCGTCCGGGCCTGGGGCCGGATCGCCAGGGACCTGCCGATGGGCAAGCTCGAGGCGATGATCCGTCCCGCGACGCTGGCAGACCTGCCCGATCTTGGCCGCGCCATCCTTATGGGTCGGGTGCAGGGCCGGGTCGTGGTGGATGTGAACGCCTGACCCGGGAAACCGCATGCTCAAGCGCCTTGCACATCTGATCGACCCCGAGCTGCATGAGGGACCGGGGCTGACCTGGGTGAACCAGTTCGTCCTGATCGTGATCCTCGTCTCGACCTTCGTCGGCATACTCGAGACCGAGCCGGTGTTGCGCGACCGGTTCGGCACGTGGTTCATCCTGGCCGAAGCGGGCTTTTTCGTCATCTTCAGCGCCGAATACCTGCTCCGGCTTCTGGTTGCGCGCTACAGTCCGAGATACCGGAGCGCCTGGGGATTTGCCCGCTCACCGGCGGCCATGATCGATCTGGCCGTCATCCTGTCGATGTTCGCCCCCTTCCTTGGCCTGCAGATGAACGCACTGCGGCTGGTGCGGGCGCTTCGGATCGTGCGGCTGGCACGGCTCGGGCGGTTTTCGATCGCGATCCGCCTTCTGGGGGACGCCATCGCAAGCCGGGGTCCCGAGATAGCCGTCAGCGTGATCTTTGCCGGAATGTTGCTGCTGTTTTCCTCGGCCGGTCTCTATCTGCTCGAAGGGGGGCTCCAGCCCGACGATTTCGGCTCGATCCCCCGGGCGATGTGGTGGTCGGTGGCGACCTTGACCACGGTGGGCTATGGCGACGCTGTGCCGGTCACAGGGTTCGGGCGTTTCTTTGCGGCGCTGACCGCACTGACGGGCATCGGCATCATCGCGGTGCCGACGGGCCTGATGGCGGGCGCCTTTACCGAGGCCCTTCATCAGACCCGCGATCGGAAAGACAAGGACCTGGCCCGTCCGGCCACGGTCGAGGTGAAGGAGACGGATGACAATGGCGCGGACGGTGCTTGATATCGGATGGGTGAGGGACCAGTTTCCCGCCTTCGCCTCGGACGCGCTGCGCGGGCAGGCCTTCTTCGAGAATGCCGGCGGCTCCTACGCCTGCCGGCAGGTGATCGACCGGCTGGAGCGTTTCTACCGCCACCGCAAGGTCCAGCCATACGGACCCTTCCCGGCCTCGGCGCTGGGCGGGGAAGAGATGGACGAGGCGCGCGCGCGGCTGGCCGTGATGCTGGGGGTGGCAACGGACGAGGTGTCGTTCGGGCCGTCGACCACGCAGAACACCTATGTGCTGTCCCAGGCGGTGCGGCGCTGGATCCGGCCGGGGCAGCATGTCATCGTCACCGATCAGGACCACGAGGCAAATTCCGGCCCCTGGCGCCGGCTGGCCGAAGAGGGGATCGAGGTCCGGGAATGGAAAATCGACCCCGCCACCGGATCGCTGGATCCCGAGGCGCTGGCGGGGTTGCTGGACGACACGACCGCGCTGGTCTGCTTTCCCCATTGTTCCAACGTGGTGGCCGAGATCAACGATGTGGCCCGCATCACCGCCATGGCGCATGCGGCGGGGGCGCGGGTCTGTGTCGACGGGGTGAGCTACGCCCCGCACGGCCTTGCGGATGTGGGCGCGCTGGGTTGCGATGCCTATGTGTTCTCGAGCTACAAGACCTATGGCCCCCATCAGGGGATCATGGTCATCCGCCGCGACTGGGGGATGGACCTGCCCAATCAGGGCCACCATTTCAATGGTGATGCGCTTTACAAGCGCTTTACCCCGGCGGGCCCCGACCATGCGCAGGTGGCGGCAAGCGCGGGCATGGCGGACTATCTCGATGCGCTGTCGGCCCATCACGGCGGCGGGCGGGGGGCCGATGCGGCGCGCCTGTCCCATGACCTGATGCGCGCGCATGAGGTGGCCTTGCTGGGGCCGCTGCTTGACTACCTGTCCAACCGCAACGACCTGCGCCTGATCGGCCCTGCCGATCCACAGGTCCGCGCGCCCACCGTCGCCGTCGCACTTGACCGGCCGGGCGAAGAGGTGGCGCACGCGCTGGCCCGGCATGGCATCATGGCGGGGGGCGGCGATTTCTACGCCGTGCGGCCGCTTTCGGCGATGGGGGTGGACCTTGGCAAGGGCGTGCTGCGGATGAGTTTCGTCCACTATACCGAAGCCGGGGAGGTGGCCCGCCTGATCGACGCGCTGGACGAGGTGCTTCAGCCCGAAAGGGCCTAGTTGCGGACATGCGCGCGGACCCACCACTCCTCGCGCGTGCTGGCGGGGGTGCAAGTGCCGTGCCGGCCTCGCCCACGGCGGTCATCAGGTCGATCGCCGCTTCGAGCGCACCCATCACGCCCGGGGTTTTCACCACTTCGGGCACATGGGTGTGAAACTCGAAGACAAAGGTCTGCAACTGCGTCGAATAGAAGCCCAACACGGTTTCGACATGCAGGCCGCGCAGATTGGGCGCGGGGTCGAGCAGGGCAAGGAAGGCGTTTTCGGACACACCGTCCGCAACCGCGGAGTCGCGGGGTTCGGGAACGAGATGCGGTTCGGGGACAAAGGCCTTTCGATCAAGCGGAAATTCCGTCCGCCATCCGGGGACCGACTGCCGCCCGCTCGCTTGACATGGCGCGATCAGACACCCGCGCCGGGGCAGACCAATCCGATCGCGGCATCGCGCACGCTGTAGCGCAGGCCCTGTTCGTCCTCGGTCGTGCCGTCGCCGGTGAAATGCGCGATCAGACCGTCGCCGTCCTTGAAGAACTGCCAGCATTCCGGGCCGGTCCCGTCCTCATAGGCGAAACAGATGTTCGCGCCCTCGGCGAACCAGTGGCCCTCGATGCACGCCTCGCCGATGAAGGCCCAGGTGACGCGCCGCCCCGGCAGGTAGCGTTCGATCCCGTAGGGCTCTTCACCCTCAAGGCCGAAGGTCATGGTGCGCCCGGTGACCAGACGCTCGAAGGCCTCGGCGGAGAGGGGGGTGTCGGCCAGGGAAGTGTCGGCAAGGACACTTCCTGCAAGGGCCAGGGCAACGGAAAGGGCAAGGGCGGGATGTCGCATGTGGTGCACCCTGCCAGAGGCCGCGCGCAAGCGCCATCCCGACCTTTTCACAGCTGTGTTGATCCCCTTGCGCGGATCGTCGCATGGCCGGACCGGGCCGGTGCGAAAACGCCTCGGCGACCCCGCGCGATCCGGCGAAAGGATGAAGCCCGGATCCGTTCGGCGGGGCCTTGTTCAGGGCCCGGAGAATGGGCTTTGTGGAATCGCGGGTCAGACCTAACATCCGCGCAAGATACCGATTCGCGACATGTTCCCGGACGGCATCATTTTTGGATGTATTTGTCTGCTGCCAAGGGATGGCGGCGTGTCGTCCGGCTTGAGCCCGCTTGTTGAGCAGGGTCCGCCGGACAAGGCGCGACCGGCTGTCCTGAACCGATTTTTTGACGAAACAGGTTCTGGAGTCATTTCCATGTCACGCATAAACGGAACGGCCGGAAACGATATCCTGAGCGGCGCCTCGTTTTTCGGAATTCCCGCGAACGACACGATCTATGGCCTTGGCGGGAATGACCGCCTGAGCGGGCTTGGCGGCAATGACACGCTTTACGGCGGCGATGGTCAGGACACGCTTTATGGCGGCGATGGCGACGACATCGGCTATGGCGGGGCCGGGAACGACTGGATTGCGGGTGACGCCGGCAACGACCGGCTGTTCGGCGGGACCGGGACCGATACGGTCTATGGCGGGACCGGCAACGACACGCTGTTCGGCGACGACGGCAACGATTTCCTCTATGGGGGCAGCGGCAACGACACGCTTTATGGCGGAGCCGGCGACGATACCCTGTTCGGAGGAAGCGGCGTCAACCAGCTTTACGGCGGAAACGGGACGAACCACTTTCACATCCAGTCCAGCAGCAACACCAACGGCAGCGCGACGGCGAGTTACAACGGGGCAAGGATCGTCGGTGGAACCGGCACCGATACCGTCTACCTGATGAATTACGGACCGGGCAGCTACACATTCGATCTGCGCGGTGCGCATGTCAGCGGCACGATCGACAGGTGGAGTTTCGGAACCCAGTCCAACCAGAACCGCGATCTGGTCTTCGCCGGCAGCCAGTTTCAGGCAGGCAGCAATCCGGCACCGCATTTCAGCGGCAACAACTCGACCAATTCCACCGACCGCATCATGGTTCACATGAGCCACAACAATACGACGGCCACGACACTGGACATGTCGGGCTGGACGTTTTCGGGCTGGAACGCGGGCGGCAGCCAGAATGACCGCATCATCGTCTACGGAAGCAGCTCGACAGACCGGATCACGGGCACCAGCCAGACCGATTTCCTGCGCGGCGAGGGTGGCTCGGACTATCTGTACGGCGGGGCGGGAAACGACACATTGTTCGGTGGCACCGGGTCGGACCGGCTTTACGGTGGTTCGGGCAACGACACTCTGGACGGTGGCGACCTCGGCGACCATCTTCACGGTGACAGCGGCAACGACGTCCTCTGGGGGGTCGCCGGGTTCGATTACCTTTACGGGGGGGCGGGCAACGACGTCCTGTACGGCGGATCCGATGCCGACATGCTTTACGGCGGCGACGGAGCGGACACGCTGATCGGCGGGCCCGGTGCCGACAGGATGGAAGGCGGCGCGGGCGACGATGTCTACGAGACGGATGGACTGGATACCCTGACCGAGTTTGCCGGAGGCGGATACGACCTCGTCATCACGACCGCGACACTGACGCTTGGGGCCAACTTCGAGGCGCTGTTTCTGGGCGGCACGGGAAACATCAGCGGTACCGGGAACGAGTTGGGCAACCTGATCCAAGGCAATGCCGGGAACAACACCCTGAACGGGGGCGCTGGCGACGACACCCTGTTCGGCGGCGCGGGCAATGACAGGCTTATCGGCGGAGCAGGGGCGGATTGGCTGGAAGGCGGTTCGGGGGATGACACCTACGAGATCGACGCAAACGACACGCTGGTCGAGCTCGCCTTCGGGGGCACCGATACGGTCCGCAGCCCGAACACCCACACCCTCGGCGCGCATTTCGAGAACCTTGTCCTGACAGGCACGGCAAGCATCAACGGGACCGGCAACTCGCTGGCCAACACGATCACCGGGAATGCGGTCAACAACACGCTCGGCGGCGCGGGCGGCAACGATATCCTGAACGGGGGCGCAGGCAACGACCGGCTGAACGGCGGATCGGGAAGCGATACGTTGACCGGCGGCTCAGGGGCAGACGAATTCGTGTTCAGTTCGGCGCTCGGACCCACGAATGTGGACCGGATCACGGATTTCAACGTGATCGACGACACCATCCGGCTGGACGATGCGGTCTTTGCCGCCCTTGCTCCGGGAACGCTGGCAGCCAATGCCTTCGTCTCGAACGCTTCGGGCAATGCCACATCCGCCAGCCACCGGATCATCTACGAATTCGACACGGGCTTTCTGTTCTACGACAGCGATGGCAGCGGTTCGGGGGCGAAAGTGCATTTCGCGACGCTGAATGCGAACCTGAGCCTGACCCAGAACGACTTCGTCGTCTTCTGACGCGACGTGACCCCTGCCATGACCGTGGCCGTACCGGGCGGGTCGCGCGGTCTGCGCCCCCCGCGATGAGTGCTGCGCGCGCCTTGCGACCGTGCCGCGGCGATGCCCGTGTCAGGCGCGGGGTTCCAAATTGCCCTTCCTGCCATTAACTGAAAGGTGGTGCCGCTTGCGGCGGAAGGCGGTCAAAGGCGGGCGGATGTCGTTCTTCAAGAAGCTCAAGGATCAACTCTTCTCGTCATCCTCGAAGCTTGATGCGGGCCTCGGGGCGATTGTCGACGAGGCTCCGGTCGCCGTGGATGCGGCAACCCCCGAGGCAGCGGGCAAGGCGGAGGTCAGCGCGCCGCCTGCGCCGGGCGCCCCCCCCGCCCCGGCCGCCCCCCCCCCCCCCCGCCGCGCGGCCCCGCCGCGGCCGGGGGGTCGGGACCGCCTGCGGCCGCCGTCGGGCGACCGGCCGGG
>JAFIEN010000147.1 GCA_020832515.1 Rubellimicrobium sp.
CCTGACTTTGCAAAGCCCGGGCCGGGGTGTCTAGTCGCGGCATCGGTGGGGACCGTCCACTCGAACCCATGAGGAGTACCAAGGATGACCAGGTTTCGCCCCCTTGCAGGCGCCACGGCTGCGGCACTCGCCGCAGCGTTTGCCCTGCCCGCCACGGCCCAGACGCTGGACCCGTCACCGTCGCTGGCCGAGATCTTTGCCCCCAACCGCATCGCCACCTTCTTTGCCAATACCGGCATCGCGGCGCTGCGCACCCGGATGGAGCTGGAATACACCCATATGACCACCGATATCCTGCGCGGCACGGTCGCGCTGTCGGGGGTGACGATCCGGCCGCAATTCTGGTGGGACAGCGCCGGCCAGTGCGAGATCACCGCCGACCGCGTCACCCTCTCAAGCGACATGCGCCGCGCGGTCGAGGATGTGAGCGACCTGACGCTCGACCTGATCGGGATGCGGATGACGCTGGCCTGCTTCGAGCGTGATGTGGCGATGGGCCTGCGCGGTGCAGGGTTTTCGGACCTGACGCTGGATCAGGGGCGGGTGCGGGTCGGCTATGTCTATCGCACCGGCGAGACGACGGCGGATCTGACGCTTGCCGTCAACAACTTCGCCACGCTGGATGTCTCGGCCAGTGGCACGATCCTGCCGCGCATCGGCCCCTACGGCTTTCCCGACGATCCGGCTGTCCGCGTCTCGCGCGCGGTGGTGACGCTTCAGGACAACGGCGCATGGGGCGCGCTGTCGGCGATGCTGCCGGGCAACCTGCGCAACCCGGCCGCAGTGCGCGAGATGGGGACGGAATCGCTGACCCTGTTCCTGAGCGATTACGGTTTCCGCTCGCTGAGTGCGGTCGAGCGCAACTTCGTGGCCCAATTGATGGCCGAGGTCGAACGCTTCGTCACCGATCCCGGCGAGATCACGATCGAGGCCGCCCTGCCCCCCGGCGGCGTGGTGATCGAGCCCGAGACCTATGACAACCCCGCCGAACTGATCGCGGCGCTCGCGCTGCAGGCGCGCGAGGTGCCGCTGGCGCGGACCGGGCTGGTGCCGGCCTCTGCCATGCGGACCGAAACGATGAGCGATGCCGAAAAGGTGGCGCTGGCCGCGCGGATGATCGAGGGCGACGGCATCCCGCGCGCGCCTGCGCTGGTGCCGGAGCTGCTGGCGGATGTGCTGACGGGCACCGGACCCGAGGCGGCTGCTGCCGCCACGCTGGTGGCCCGCGCGCTCGAGGATCGCGATCCCGGACAGGCCTATCGGCTGGCGCTGTCGGGAGCGGCCAACAATGCGCCCGGCGCGGTGGCCCAGCTTGATCGGCTCGAGGCGCGGATGGGCACGCTCGAGGTTCTTGCGGCACAGCGGGATTTCTCTGCACCCGGCGGCGAGCTGACCTACAGCTACTCCTCCGACGGGACGGATCCGCGCGAATTGCGGGGGCTTGCGCTGGCGCATCTGACAGGCAAGGGCGCGGCGCGGTCCTATGAACTGGCCTATGTGTATGCGCTGCTTGCCGATGCCGCAGGCGATGTGGGCGCGGCCCCACTGATCGCCGAGATCGAGGCCCGTTTCGATGGCCGGGGCGACGAGGTGGCCGAGGCCTGGCGCGAGCTGTCGTTCGAGCTGCAGGCGGATGCGGTGACGCTCTGGATGCTGAGCGATCTGGGAACGCGCTACGGGCGGGACTGACCGGACCTCGTGAAGGCAGGATGACAGGGGGTGCGCTCAAACGCGCCCCCTGTTTGCGCCAACAGGATTGCGCCACGCCCCCGCCCGGCCTATCCCCCTGTCAGATGTCACCGCCAGAAGGGGTTGCCCCATGAAGACGACACGGACCGTGCAGAAGATCCTGGGCCATTACGAGGGCGAGACGCCCGGCGTGAAGGCAAACCTCGCGCGGATGCTGATGGAGGGGAAACTCGGTGGCACCGGGCGGATGATCATCCTGCCGGTCGATCAGGGGTTCGAACACGGGCCTGCGCGCAGTTTCGCGGTCAATCCCCCGGCCTATGACCCGCATTACCATTACCAGATGGCGGTGGATGCGGGACTTTCGGCCTATGCCGCACCCCTTGGCCCGCTGGAAGCGGGCGCCGATACCTTCGCCGGCCAGATCCCCACGATCCTCAAGGTCAATTCGGCCAATTCGCTGATCCCCGGTGCCGCGCCCAAGACCCAGGCGATCACCGCGAGCGTGGACGATGCGCTGCGGCTGGGCTGTTCGGCGATCGGCTTCACGATCTATCCGGGCTCGTCTGCAGCACTCGACATGTTCTCGGACATCGCCGAGATGCGGCGCGAGGCGGCCTCGGTCGGGATCGCCACGGTGATCTGGTCCTATCCGCGCGGCGAGGACCTGTCGAAAGAGGGCGAGACGGCGATGGATGTGACCGCCTATGCGGCGCATATGGCGGCGCTGCTCGGGGCGCATGTCATCAAGGTCAAGCTCTCGACCGATCATCTGGAACAGGCCGAGGCGAAGAAGGTCTATCAGGCCGAGGGCGTGGATATCGCGACCCAGGCCGCGCGGGTGGCCCATTGCGTGCAATCGGCGCTGGGGGGGCGGCGGATCATCGTCTTTTCGGGCGGGGCGGCCAAGGGGGCGGATGCGGGCTATGACGATGCCCGCGCGATCCGCGACGGTGGCGGCAACGGGTCGATCATCGGGCGCAACTGCTTCCAGCGGCCCCGGGCCGAGGCGATGGGCATGCTGGCGCGGCTGGTCGAGATCTACAAGGGACGGGCGTGATCCCGGCATTTGCCCGGTCCGATGTGCCCTGCCTGCACCAGAATTGCCGCGTCCCGCTGCCGTGGGGGATTCACAAGCCGGGCGGGATGTGACAGATTCGCCCTCAGTCGCCCGCAAGAGGCGGCAGGCAGAGGCCCGTTCAGATGATCCGACGCGTGCGTCCCGGTTTGGGGTCCGTCCTGACCCTTGGCATCTTGATGATGCTGGCGGGGTATTTCACCTATGCCGCGATCAACGGCAATTTCGGTGTCCTGCGCCGGGCCGAGGTCGCGGCCGAGGCACGGCTCCTGATCGAAGAGCGTGACGCGCTTCTGGCCGAGGTCGCCCGGCTTGAAAACCTTACCCGAAGACTGTCGGACGAGTTTCTCGACCTTGATCTTCTGGACGAACAGGCGCGCAGGATGCTGGGTTTCATCCGGACGGATGAAATCGTGATCCGATGATCAGGCGGCCCTGACCGGCGTCGGGACCCGGAATTTGTACAAATTCCGCACCGGGATCTTGATCAAGATCCCGCCGCCCCCGACAGGCCGGACGCTTGCCGGAAAGCCCCTTCCATGCGATCGTCACGCAATCGCGACACGAGGTGGGTCATGCGTTCCGTCCCCGTCCTTGCCCTGGCCTTGCTGGCCGCCTGCGCGGCTTCGGTCCCCGTTCCTTGCGCCTGTGTCCTGCCTCTCGTGCCGAACGGACTTGTCTCGTTGCGGCTGGATGGGCGGGATCTGGCCTTCGAAGGTGGCGCCAGCACGATCGAGGTCGCGGGGGCGCTCTACCAGCCCGATACCACGGCGGGCCGGCCCGTCGAGTTCACACTCGAAACCGCCGGCTTCTTCTTGCTTGCCACGCTGACCGGCCCGCAGGGCGCGGGCCTGCTGGAGCGGCTGGATATCGGCCCCGGACTGGGCGGCACTGCCGAGGCATCCGTGGACACATCGCGCGCGCTTGCGCCGACCTCGGGAACTGTTCAGCTGCGCGAGATCGCGCAACAGGACGGGGGCTATCGGATCCGGGGCAGGTTTTCGGCCGAAGTCTGCACGGATGCACAAAACCGCATCGGCTGCCGCCCCCTGAGCGGCAATTTCGCCTTCGACGCGGTCGAACTGCCCGAGGGGGCCGAAGCCCTTCTGACGGCCAGGGAAATCTGACCCAGCCATGCAGGCGGCGCACTGCCCGTTTGCCGATTTCGCCATGGTCTTTCGCGCGGATTTGCGATAGCGAATAGTTTAAGGCTAAACTATTTCTGCGAAGGGAGGCGCCCATGGCCACGAGGAAAGCCGCAGCAAAGCCTACGAGCCAGACCGCAAGCCGGCCGAATGTCTCGGCCGAGGATCTGCTCCACTACTACCGCGAGATGCTGCTGAGCCGGCGCTTCGAGGAGAAGTCCGGCCAGATGTACGGCATGGGGCTGATCGGCGGGTTCTGCCATCTCTATATCGGACAGGAGGCGGTGGTCGTGGGCCTCGAGGCGGCGGCCGAAGAGGGCGACAAGCGCATCACCTCGTACCGCGACCATGGCCACATGCTGGCCTGCGGGATGGATCCCAAGGGGATCATGGCCGAACTGACCGGACGCGAGGGCGGCTTTTCCAAGGGCAAGGGCGGCTCGATGCACATGTTCTCGAAGGAGCGCCATTTCTACGGCGGCCACGGGATCGTGGGGGCGCAGGTGCCGCTGGGCGCGGGGCTGGCCTTTGCCGACAAATATCTGGGCAACGGACGGGTGACCTTCACCTATTTCGGCGATGGCGCCGCGAACCAGGGCCAGGTCTACGAGACCTACAACATGGCCGAGCTGTGGATGCTGCCCGTGATCTTCGTGATCGAGAACAACCAATATGCGATGGGGACCAGCGTGAAACGCTCGACCATGTCGCCCTCGCTCTGGCAGCGCGGCGCGGCCTACGGGATCGAGGGCGAGGAGGTGGACGGGATGGATGTTCTGGCCGTCAAGGCGGCCGGCGAACGCGCCGTGGCCCATGCCCGCGGCGGCAAGGGGCCATATATCCTCGAGGTCAAGACTTACCGCTATCGCGGGCATTCCATGTCGGACCCGGCAAAATACCGCACGAGGGAAGAGGTCCAGAAGATGCGCGACGAGCGTGACCCGATCGAACAGGTGCGCCAGATGCTTCTGACCGGATCGCATGCGACCGAGGACGACCTCAAGGCAATCGACCGCGAGATCAAGGAGATCGTGAACGAGGCGGCCGAGTTTTCCAAGGAAAGCCCCGAGCCGTCGCTGGACGAGCTCTGGACCGATATCTACGCATAAGGGAGGCAGACCATGGCAATCGAGATACTCATGCCCGCGCTGTCCCCCACGATGGAGGAAGGCACGCTGGCCAAATGGCTGGTCAAGGAAGGCGACACGGTGAAATCCGGCGACATCCTGGCCGAGATCGAGACGGACAAGGCCACGATGGAATTCGAGGCCGTCGATGAAGGCGTGATCGGCGAGATCCTCGTGCCCGAGGGCACCGAAGGCGTGAAGGTCAACACCGCCATCGCCACGCTTCTGGCCGAGGGCGAGGAGAAGGGCGCGGCACCGGCCAAGCCCGCCGAAGCAAAGGCCGAGGCCCCCGGCCAAGCGACCCCTGCCCCGGCGGCCCCTGCCACTGCGGCACCGAAGGCAGAGCCGAAAACCGACCTGACCCCCGACTGGCCCGAGGGCACCGAGACGAAGACGATGACCGTCCGCGAGGCCCTGCGCGAGGCCATGGCCGAGGAAATGCGCCGCGACGAGACGGTCTTCCTCATGGGCGAGGAGGTCGGCGAATATCAGGGCGCCTACAAGGTCAGCCAGGGCCTTCTGGACGAATTCGGCGCCAAGCGCGTGATCGACACGCCGATCACCGAACATGGCTTCACCGGCATCGCGGTGGGGGCGGCCTTCGGTGGCCTGCGCCCGATCCTTGAATTCATGACCTTCAACTTCGCCCTGCAGGCGATGGACCAGATCATCAACTCGGCCGCCAAGACGCTTTACATGTCGGGCGGCCAGATGGGCGCGCCGATGGTGTTTCGCGGCCCCAACGGTGCGGCGGCCCGCGTCGGCGCCCAGCACAGCCAGGATTTCGCCGCGTGGTACATGCAGGTGCCGGGGCTGAAGGTGGTGATGCCGTGGTCGGCGGCGGATGCCAAGGGCCTGTTGAAAACCGCGATCCGTGACGACAACCCGGTGATCTTCCTTGAAAACGAGATCATGTATGGGCGCAGCTTCGACGTGCCGGTGATGGAGGATTTCACCATCCCCTTCGGCAAGGCCAAGGTGGAGCGGGCCGGGTCGGACGTGACCCTCGTCTCGTTCGGGATCGGCATGTCCTATGCGATGGAGGCGGCGGGCAAACTGGCCGAGGACGGGATCGAGGCCGAGGTGATCAACCTGCGCTCGCTGCGCCCGATGGACACCGCCACGATCCTTGAAAGCGTGAAGAAGACCAACCGCTGCGTCACGGTCGAGGAAGGCTGGCCTCAGGGATCGGTCGGCTCCTACATCTCGTCGGTGATCATGCAGGAGGCCTTCGATTATCTGGACGCCCCGGTGATCACCCTGACCGGCAAGGACGTGCCGATGCCCTATGCGGCCAACCTCGAGAAACTCGCGCTGGTGACGACAGACGAGGTGATCGAGGCGGTCCGCAAGGTCACCTATCGCTGAGGGGAGGACGCGATGCCCACCGAGATACTCATGCCCGCCCTGTCCCCCACGATGGAGGAAGGGACGCTGGCGAAATGGCTGGTCAAGGAAGGCGACACGGTGAAATCCGGTGACGTCATGGCCGAGATCGAGACGGACAAGGCCACGATGGAATTCGAGGCAGTGGACGAAGGCGTGATCGGCAAGATCCTTGTCGCCGAGGGCACCGAGGGGGTGAAGGTCAACACCGCCATCGCCGTGCTGCTGGACGAGGGCGAGAGTGCCGACGATATCGCCGCGCCCAAGGCGGACGCGCCAAAGGCTGCGCCGAAAGAGGCTGAGGCAAAGGCAACCGAGGCCCCTGCGCCATCGAAGCCCGCACCCGCCGCAGCAGAGCGGGCCGAGGGCGAACGCATCTTCGCCTCGCCGCTGGCGCGGCGGATCGCGGCGGACAAGGGGGTGGATCTGGCGGCGATCGAAGGCTCCGGCCCGCGCGGCCGGATCGTCAAGGCCGATGTCGAGGCTGCAACGCCCGGCGCGGCGAAACCCGCCGCAGCGCCCGAGGCGAAGGCCGCTGCCCCTGCCCCTGCGGCCACCCCCGCCGGCCCCGGTGCCGAGGCGGTAAAGAAGCTTTACGCCGACCGCAGCTTCGAAGAGGTCAAGCTCGACGGGATGCGCAAGATCATCGCCCAGCGTCTGGGCGAGGCCAAGCAGACCATCCCGCATTTCTACCTGCGCCGCGATATCGAACTGGACGCGCTGCTGGCCTTCCGCGGCCAGCTCAACAAGCAGCTGGAAGCGCGGGGGGTGAAGCTGTCGGTCAACGACTTCATCATCAAGGCCTGCGCCCTTGCACTGCAGCAGGTGCCCGAGGCCAATGCCGTCTGGGCCGGTGACCGGATCCTGAAGCTCAAACCCTCGGACGTGGCGGTGGCTGTCGCGGTCGAAGGCGGGCTCTTCACGCCGGTCCTGAAGGATGCCGAACAGAAAAGCCTTTCGACGCTTTCCGCCGAGATGAAGGATCTGGCCACCCGCGCGCGCAGCCGCAGGCTGGCGCCCGAGGAATATCAGGGCGGGTCTTTCGCGATTTCCAACCTCGGCATGTTCGGGATCGACAACTTCGACGCGGTCATCAACCCGCCGCATGGCGCGATTCTGGCCGTGGGCGCCGGCGTGCAGAAGCCGGTGGTCAAGGACGGTGCCGTGACGGTGGCGACGGTGATGTCGGTCACGCTTTCGGTCGATCACCGGGTGATCGACGGGGCGCTGGGGGCGGAGCTTCTGAACGCGATCAAGGCCAATCTGGAAAACCCGATGGCGATGCTGGCCTGATCCCGCGCCTTGAACCGAACCAAAGCCCCGCGCCACCGCGCGGGGCTTTTTCATGCCCGGTTGATCTGGCGCAAGGCCCCGCGCCCCGACCCCCGTCAGGCAGGACGCGACAGCAACCGGAGCGGATCATGGACTGGAAAGACGAACTCGCCGAGGCAAACCGGAACCTTGCGGCCTACCGGCGGGCAGACCCGGATGGGGCGGCGGGGTTCACCGCGATGCACAAGGCGGCGATGGGACCGGGGCATCTGGGCACGAAAGAGAAAGAGCTGATCTGCATCGCCATCGGCATCGTGCGCCAATGCGTCGATTGCATCGGCTTTCACGTCAAGGCGGCCATTGCCGCCGGAGCCACGCGGGAGGAGGTGACCGAGGTGGTCACCGTCAGCATGTATATGGGTGGCGGGCCGGCCTATATGTACGGCGTGAAGGCGATCGAGGCCTATGACCAGCTGACCGGCTGAAGGCAATCAGCGCGCGCCGGCCCCCCTCTCCGGGGGGGCAAATCGCCGCTTGCGGACCTGCCCCGTGCCGGCCTGACCCGCGCCTGGCCCGCGCCTCAGGCCGCTCGTTCGACTGCGGCGACGATCTCGTCCAGCACCTGCGACAGAAGCCCTTCGTCCAGGCATTCGGCCATGACGCGGATCAGCGGTTCGGTCCCCGACTTGCGGATCAGAAGCCGCCCCGACCCGTTCAACCGCGCCTCGCCCTCGGCAATCGCCCGGACGACGGCAGGGATCGAGAGCGGCTGTGCACCGGCCTCGTAGCGCACGTTGCGCAATTCCTGCGGCACCGGGTCGAACTGCCGGACAAGACGGCTGGCGGGCTGGCCGGTCTCGATCATCGCGGCAAGGATCTGCAGCCCCGCAAGAAGGCCGTCGCCGGTCGTGGCATAATCGCTCATGACGATATGGCCCGACTGTTCGCCGCCAAGGTTCCAGCCGCCCCTGCGCATCGCCTCGACCACATGCCGGTCGCCGACGGCGGTGCGCTCCAGCCGAAGGCCGCGCCCGCCGAGGAAATGTTCCAGCCCGAGGTTCGACATCACCGTCGCCACCAGCGTGCCATCCAGCAGCCGGCCCGCCTCGGCCCAGCGCGCAGCCATCAGCGCCATCAGCTGATCGCCATCGGCCACCGCGCCGGTTTCGTCGATGATGATCACCCGGTCGGCATCGCCGTCGAGGCAGATGCCGATATCGGCCCCGTGGCTGACCACCGTTTCGGCCGCGGTGCGGGGATGGGTCGAGCCGCAGCCCTCGTTGATGTTGAAGCCGTTGGGCGAGGTGCCCACCGGAATGACCGTCGCCCCCAGTTCCCAAAGCACCTCGGGCGCAACCTTGTAGGCGGCCCCGTTGGCACAGTCGATCACCACCTTCAGCCCGTCCAGACGGCGCCCGGCGGGAAAGGTCGCCTTGACGCGTTCGGCATAGCGGAACCGCCCGTCGTCGATCCGCTTGGCGCGGCCGATGTTGTTGGCCTGCGCGGGCTCCACCCCCTCATGGACCAGCGCCTCGATCCGGGCCTCGGCCTCGTCCGAAAGCTTGAAGCCGTCGGGGCCGAAGAACTTGATCCCGTTGTCGTGATGCGGGTTGTGGCTGGCCGAGATCATGATGCCCACATCGGCCCGCATCGTGGTGGTCAGCATGCCCACGGCCGGCGTGGGCACGGGACCAAGAAGCAGGCAGTTCATGCCGGTCGAGGTCAGGCCCGCCGTCAGCGCGCTTTCGAACATGTAGCCCGACAGCCGGGTATCCTTGCCGATGACCACGCGGTGCCCGTTCGCCCCGTCGTTGCGGAAGAACCGCCCTGCCGCCGCGCCTACCCGAAGCGCCATCTCGGCC
>JAFIEN010000148.1 GCA_020832515.1 Rubellimicrobium sp.
ATATCGGCTGTCATTCGCGATCGAAACCGCCTCTTAGAAGTCGGTAATTTTCATAAAGGGCACAACCGGGACGAAGATTTCGTCGCGCATGATCGCCATGTCAGCGGTCACGCCGGCCAGGATCGTCGGCGTGAGCCAGTTGCCGCCGGCAACCGGAGCCGTCTCGGGTCGCCCGCCACGAAGCAGCGGTTCAGCTCCTGCCGCAATCGCGGCCTCGGTGATGCGCTCAACCTTCTCAAGTTCTCCTTGCGAGACTTTCGGGCCCAGATCAGTTGTGTCCAGCAGTGGATCGCCAATCCGGAGCGACTTTGTTGCTTCGACAAAGCGTTCCACAAAGCTGTCGTAGACCCGCTCGTGGATGAGCATCCGCTCGTTGCAGATGCAGACCTGTCCACAGTTCATGAAACGGGAGGTCACCGCAGAGGCAACCGCCAGGTCCAGATCGGCATCTTCCATCACGATGAGCGGCGCTTTGCCTCCGAGTTCAAGCGACACCGGCACAAGGTTCGATGCCGCCGTCGTCATGATCCGCTTACCAGTCGGGACGCTCCCGGTCATCGTGATCAGATCGATTTCCGGGTGGGCGGTCAGTGCTGCGCCGACCGTTGCGCCCGCGCCAGTCACGATGTTCACCACCCCCTCGGGCACGCCAGCCTGCTCGAACAGACGCGCCATGTAGAGAGCCGACAATGGCGTTTCTTCGTGCGGCTTGAGCACTATTGCGTTGCCGCTGATCATGGAGGGAGCAACCTTGCGGCTCACCAGTGCCGCCGGGTAGTTCCATGGAATGATGCCGACAACGACTCCGATCGGAACCCGCTGGATCCAGATCTGCTCGCCCGGAGCGTCAGATGGGAAGATCTCCCCCTGGATACGGCGCGCGAACTCCGCGAAGTAAGTGAAGAATTCGGCGGCGCCGGCTACTTCTCCCCGCGCTTCCGCAATGGGCTTTCCCTGTTCCTTCACCACAAGTCGCGCCAAGGGATCGGCATGTTCACGGAGCAAAGCAGCGATGCGGTGCATGACAGCTGCTCGCTGCAGGGGCGACTTGGCCGCCCAGGCCGGTTGCGCACGGCGAGCGGCCTCGATGGCGGAATTGGCCTGATCGACGCTGGCCTCCGGCACTTCCGCGAGAACCGTTCCGTCGGTCGGGTTGAGGACCGGACGGGTTCCCTCTTCACCTTCCACCCAGCGCCCGTTGATCCACATCCGGTCATATTCGGTCATCTCGATCTTTCTCCCTCATCCGTTTGCGACGGCGACCGCGTCAGCAGTCACCGGTTGCGCGAGCTTCAAGGCGTAGTCCATCGCCTCAACGAGGCTGGTTTCGTCGGCTGTGCCGTGCCCGGCGATATCGAAGGCTGTCCCGTGGTCCACGGAGGTGCGGATCACAGGCAGACCGAGAGACACGTTCACGCCGTTGAGCGCGGTCCATTTGCCCGTTTCCCGATCGACGCCGAACCCGAGGAGCTTGACAGGGATATGTCCCTGATCGTGGTACATCGCCACGACGGCGTCATAAGCGCCACCGCGCAACTTCACGAAGACGGTGTCTCCGGGCACAGGACCGAAGACAGCCTCGCCGCGCGCCTGATAGGCAGCGACAAGAGGTTCAGTCACGTCGATGTCGTGCCGACCGAATATCCCGCCCTCACCAGCATGAGGATTGAGAGCCGCGATCGCAATGCGCGGCTGAGCAACACCAAGTCTCCGGAGCGTTGCAAGGGTCAGATCAACGACGCGTTCGATCCGTTGGGGGGTCGCACGACGGGGTACGTCCTCGAGCGCACAATGCGTCGAGACATGCGACACGCGGAAGTCACCGTGGGCAAGCATCATGACGCTGTCTCGGACGCCGGTCAGATCGGCCAGGAGCTCCGTATGACCCGCGTAGTCGTGCCCAGCGAGGTGCAGCGCCTCCTTGTTGAGCGGCGCTGTCACTATCCCGGTGATTTTGCCCTCGAGAGCCAAACGCGTGGCAAGGACGACCGCCTGATACGCCTGTTCGCCAGCCGCAGCGGATACTTCTCCCCAGCGGATCTCGCCGTCAGATGTGGGCGTTGGAAGGAGCGCGGCGCCCGTAAGTCCCGACAGCTTGTCCTCCCGAATGATCCTTGGTGGGTCGATGGAGAGGATTTCTCCCGCTTTTTGCAGCGCATTTGGGTCACCGATGACAACCAAGGCAAACTCGCCTCGTTCAAGGCGATCCGCGACCCTCCGCATCGCCTTGAGAGTAATCTCCGGGCCGATCCCCGCGGGATCACCGAGCGTGATGGCCAGAATGGGAATGGGCACGATGCGACCTCACTTGATGATCAAAATCTTCGATCTGTCGATTGTAAGAAAGACAGCTGCGATAAGGACGAGCCCCTTCACGATGTTCTGCAAGTAGGGGTCGACGCCGGTCATGTTCATCCCGTTGGACAGGATGGCTATGATCAAAACACCCAGCACGGTGCCTCGAATTCGACCGACGCCGCCCGTGAGCGGTGTGCCTCCGACGACGACGGCGGCGATGACGTCGAGTTCGAGACCTTGGGCAAGTTGTGCCGTGGCCGCCATGGTGCGGGCGCTTTGCAGGAGACCTGCGAGCCCGCAGAGGCCGCCGCAGAGCAGGAAGATCCCGAACTTGACCCGATTGACATTGATGCCACTCAGGAGCGCCACGCGCTCGCCGCCGCCGATGGCGCGCACCTCCCTGCCAAACACGGTGTGGTTGAGGATGACCGCGGCGAGAACAGTTGCGGCCAGAGCAAGCAGGACGGTGTTCGGAATCCCCGCGGTGCGCCCGGTGTAGAGCCCGAGAAAATCGCGATCCGTGATCGAGACCGGAGCGCCACGGGTGTAGAGCAGCACAATTCCCCGGAAGATCACCAGTGTTCCCAGCGTCACGATAAAGGACGGGATCTTCCCGTAGGCGAAGAGTGCGCCGTTCACGGCGCCGCACAGAAGACCAACGGCAATTGCCGGAAGAATGGCCCAGATTCCCATGCTGCCCGCGAGTGCAGCTGCCGTGAGCGCACTCAGCGCAACCATCGACCCGACCGAAAGATCGATCGAGCCGCTGATGATCACGAAGGTCATCGCCAGCGCGGCAACCAGAAGCACCGCGCTTTGCTGGAGGATGATCAGCCCGTTGTTCACCGTCAGGAAGCGGTCGGAGAGCGTGCCGAAGGCGAGGCAGAGGACAAGCAGCAAGGCGAGAGGAAACCACTGCCGGAGCCTATCGACGGACCGGAACGGGTGCCGACTGCGCCGCTGCTTCTGTGCTGACGCGACTACATCATCCATTTCACAACCTCTTCCTC
Source organism: Rubellimicrobium sp. (assembly GCA_020832515.1). Taxonomy (GTDB): domain Bacteria; phylum Pseudomonadota; class Alphaproteobacteria; order Rhodobacterales; family Rhodobacteraceae; genus JAFIEN01. Next base: position 3,309 of record JAFIEN010000148.1, read on the forward strand.
GTCCAGGTTCGCGGCGGAGTCGAACGCTTTGGAGATCGATCCCTTGCGCGTCACGAGAACCCGGTCGGATAGCCCCAGAAGCTCCGGGAGATCCTCGGTCACCATGAGCACGGCCATTCCCTTTCGCGCGAGAGATCGTATCACCCGGTAGATCTCTGACTTCGCGCCGACGTCGACGCCTCGGGTGGGATTATTGAGAAGAAGGAGTTCGGGGCTCGTCGCAAGACATTTGCCGAGCACGACCTTTTGCATGTTTCCGCCGCTCAGAGAGCCGACCGGTGTATCAAGGCCTTCCGTCCTGATCCCGAGCGAACGAACCTGCTCGCCTGCCAATGTCTTCATGCGGGCCCCGTCGGAAAGCGCAAGAGCCCATGACGGTCGGGCTGCAAGCGTCACGTTCTCGAGCACGCTGAAGTCCGTGATGACGCCTTCGCCGGTTCTGTCGCCTGGCAGCGATCCGATCCCGGCTCTCCAGGCGTCCTGAGGGCTTGCAGGGCTGTATCGGGCCCCGCGCCACATCATGGTTCCCGCGCTCAGCCGAACCGATCCGCCGACGGCGCCGAGGATCGCTTCGCCACCAGAACCCTTGAGACCCCCAATGCCCACGATTTCACCGTGTCGAATTTCAAGATCGATGGGGCCCGTGCCGGTCGCGGTCATCATCCCGTCGATCTTCAGGATGGGTGCGCCCGTGATCTCGCCCGCCTTCGGCGGGAAGAGACCACCGGCCATCTCCCGACCTACCATGAGTTCGTAGAGACGATCTTCGGTCATTCCATCGGCAGGATATGTCCCGACGAGCGAACCATCTTTCAGGACCACGAGGCGGTCGGCAATCTCGAAGACCTCCTGCAGATGGTGAGAGACGAAGGCGACACCGATGCCTTGGATCCGGAGTTCCCGGATCACACCCATCAACCGCTGGGCCTCGCTACGGTTGAGGAAGGCAGTGCTCTCATCGAAGAAGATGAAGCGCGGTCCAGTTGCCAAGGCGCGGGCAACCTCGATCGTCTTGATTTGCCCGAGATCCAGCCCCCCCACATCGTCGGTGGCCGCAAAGTCCGCGCCTATCCTGTCCAACATGGTTTGTGCATCGGCACGGAGCCGCTTCCAGTCGAGAAGCCCGAAGCGGCGGTAGTCGCCGAGATGCCCGAGCATAACGTTTTCAGCGACGGAGACTGCGGGATTGACGTTCAGTTCCTGGAAAACCAGGGCAACGCCGGCGCGCTCGGCTTCGCGCTGACTGCGTGGGGCATAGACGCGATCATCCAAGGTCGCTTCGCCCCTTGTTCGTGCAACGATCGCGGCAAGGACCTTGAGCAGCGTCGACTTCCCCGCGCCGTTCTCACCGACAATGGCAACGACCTCGCCGGGTCGGAAGTCGACCGACACGTCCCGAAGAACGCACGATGCTCCGTAATCCTTGCTGATGCGCAGTGCGGAAAGCACAAGTGCTGCCCCGTTCCGGCCCGAGTGCCGTCTGATGTGAGGACCGCCGCCAACGAGCGGCGGTCCCAAGACGTGTCACTGGCTGTATTCCATTTCGAAGACAGCGGTTTCGGCATCCGGGTTGTAGGTCCGAGACCGATTGCGGAAGTCGTACTCCGGAACGCCTCCGGGGAAATCCGCACGGAACTGCGGCACCAGATCCTGCGTCAGCGGCAGCAGATCCAGTTTGACCTCGGCCTGTTCGGCGGGAAGCTCCTGGCCGTTCAGATGATCGTACATCATCACGAGCGCGAAGCCGCCCTGAAGCCAGTGTCCGCCGATGTCGAACAACAGGCTTCCCTGCTCCACCGCATCCACGTTCTCGGGATTGAGGTCCATGCCCACGACGAAAATGTCCTCGCCGGGAACCTTGCCGCCATTCGTGATCGCGGCAATGACGCCTGTCGCGGTCCCGCCGTTGGCGGCCCAAACGCCTTGGACGTTGGGATTGCCTTGCCAGAGGCTCTCGAACACAGTCTGAGACGTGTCACGAACGAAGTTGCCGTCGACCTCGCCGACGACCACGACGTCAGGGTTGGCGTCGAGTGCGTCCTGAAGGCCTGCGCGGCGGTCGATCGCCACCGATGTCCCGGCGGTTCCATTGACCACGGCAATGTACTTCTTCCCATCTTCCGCCGGCTCGATTGCGGCGAACAGAGTCTCGGCCATCTGACGTCCCGCGTCCCGATCGCTTGGGCCGACGAAGGCCAGGTAGTTCGGGAACATCGGATCCTGCGGCCCGAAATCTGCGTAGGTATCCGTAAGGATCACCGGGATGTTCGCATCTCGGGCAAGAGTGAGGCCCGGCACTGCGGTCGCCCAGTAGGGTGTGTAGATGATGCCGTCGACGCCCTGCGCCACCAGATCCTCAAGCGAACGGATCATTTGGTCCGGCTTGTTGTCGGCGTTGAGGACCGTCAGGTTGACGCCGAGTTCCTCTGCTCCGGCCCTCATGAAATCGACGTAGGAGTTCCAGAACTGCGCGTCGAGAGTGGGCACGATGACGCCAATGTCAGGGTTTTCGGCGTGCGCGGCGCTGTAGGACATCAACGCGAGGGCGCTGATAGCGGCCCCCTTCATTATCTTCTTCATGCAGGTTCCTCCCTTAGGTCAGGACGGCGAGCGGTGTCTCAACGTTGATTCCACGTCGACCCCCCGTCTGAAACATGCTGGAGCACTTTGGAACGTTTTGGAAGCAAAATATGGCAGGCCGTGGAAGATCATGAATTATCTTGAAAGTACCTGGCAACTTGATGAAGGTTTAGCCGCAGGGATGAGGAGCAAATGCTGCCGCCACTGAGACGCGCAAGAATCCTGGAGCTTCTGCGAAAGGATGGCATGGCGACGCTGAAGGACATGTCCGAGGCGCTCGGGGTTTCTATGTCGACGCTGCGGCGCGATGTCGACTACCTCGGCGAGAGCGGTCATCTGGAGCGAACGCACGGCGGCGCCATGCTGAACGAGGACCGCCGGCGCGCGCTCGAACTTGAACCTGCCATTGCGAGTGAGCTGGAAAGCAACGCGAAGAGGGCCATCGGATACGCGGCTGCGGAACTTATCCTTACGGGGCAGACGGTGATGTTTGACAGTGGAACCACGACCGCAGCTGCCGCCAGAGCTGCGCGCGATCGGGGGATACCCTTCACAGCGGTCACCAATGATCTGGCGATCGCAGGCCTTCTTTCCTCGAGTCCGTCGATCCGCGTCCTGGTCGTCGGCGGCTTCGTGCGAACCGGCACAAGTACGCTGCTTGGCCCGGAAATCCTTCGCGCGGTGTCGCGCTTACGGGCGGACCTCGTGTTCATTGGAACTCATGCCCTCACCCCCGACGACCTCTCCGACACGTCCGCAGATCTTGCTGATCTCAAGCGCTCCTTCGTCGAAGCGGGGGAGCGCGCCATCGCCTTGGTCGACACGTCAAAGATCTTCAGTCGCGCTTTCTGCAGCTTCGCGAACACCCGCGAGCTTGATCGCGTGATCACGGACTCCCGAATTCGTCCTGAAGACCTGCAAGCGCTTCGCGATCGGGTTGAAGTGGAAATTGTGTCGGAGCGCGAGTGATGGCTGCGTGGGCGGGCGCGGAACTTCGTTTGATCGCAGACGACTTGACCGGCGCCTTGGATTCAGCCGCCCCCTTCGCGTTCCCCGGTTCTCCTGTCCGACTGGCCATCGGCGACGAGGCAATCGAGGGCTCCGTGGCCATCAGTAGTGAGAGCCGGGGCTTCGAGTGCGCGCAGGCGCTTGCGAGAACCGAAGTCGCCTGGAATAGGCTTTGTTCTGGGGCATCCAGTGGAAGCCTGTATTTCAAGAAGGTCGATAGTGTGCTTCGGGGGCATCCACTTGAAGAAACGCTTCTCGTGATGCGACTCGGCGGCTTCAGTCGATGTATCTTTGCGCCCGCGTTTCCGGAGATGGGGCGCATAACGCGCAATGGGCGGCACTTTGTACGTTCCGTGTCTGGACAGTGGGAGCCCACGCTGCGAAGCAATCTGCATTGCGAATTCGAGGCACTCGGAATCGAAGTAAGTGCTGCCGCACGAGGGGAGGCGTCGGTCGTTATCCTCGACGCGGAAACTCAGGATGAACTCGCGGCGGCGGTTGCCGCCATCCCTGACCACGACCGGATTCTTTGGGCGGGAAGCAGGGGACTCGCCGAAGCGCTGGCACCGGGTTTCGAGCCACTCCCATGGCCCAGCGTGAGCCTCTATGTCATCGGCACCACCCACCCATCTACGCGAGCGCAGGTGGCGGCCTTGCAGGATTGCACGAACGCCTTCCCGCCCACGGATCCAGTCCGAATCGACGAAGGCGTGCCGATGCTTCTGGATCCTGTGCCCGAAGCTCCGGACGCGCGTGGAACCCGATCGGCAATCGCGGAAGCTGTCCAGAGAATTGAAGGCGCTCAGCGGGATTGTACAATTTGCGTCGTCGGTGGTGATACGCTCAGCACTCTTCTTAGTGCGTCGGCTGCGAGTGGGCTCAGCTGCATAGGAGAGGTCGCGCCGGGGCTGCCGTGCTCCGTGATCCGTGGCGGACTGCTTAATGGGGCCAATGCCATCACGAAATCCGGCGGCTTCGGTGACGCCGATCTTCTGAAAAAGCTGCTGAAATCAGACGGGTGACAGTCCCCGCAACCAAAGCACGGCTCCAGCTGTCGATTCCGCCGTCGAGACGAAGCCGAGGAAGAGCGGGATGGACGAGTATGGTCTTGCCCCGGTTTCACCGGACACTCAGGCGGTTGCTGTTTGAGCTGCGATGAACTCGCGGGGCGAGCGCATTTTCAGCCCTGAGTGCGGGTGGTTGTCGTTGTAGTCCTCGATCCAGCCTCCGATCAATCCAAGAACGGTGTGGGCATCCGGCAGCGGCGTCACCTGGACGTAGTCACGCTTCAGCGTCTTCACGAAAGCCTCCGAGATGCCGTTGCTTTGCGGGCTCTGGACCGGCGTAAAGCAGGGCTTCAGGCCCAACTGGCGGGCGAAGATCTGCGTGTCCTTCGCGATGTAGGGCGAGCCGTTGTCGGACAGCATCTCGATGACCGACGGGGCACGATATGCGCCGAAGCGGCGTTCCACGGCTTCAAGCATGATGTCGCGGATGTCGGAGCCGCTGATCCCGGCGTTCACCACGGCGCGCCAGGCGATGATTTCCCGATCATGGGCATCGATGATGAAGGCGCCGCGGACGATGTCGCCGTTCCAGCAGGTGAACTCGAACCCGTCGCTGCACCAGCGCAGGTTAGAGCGCATGACGATCACCTTGCCGTCGTGAACATGCTCGGGGCGTTCGGAATATTTCCGTGCCAGCAGCAGGTTATGGGCCTGCATGATCCGGTAGACCCGCTTGTGATTGACCGGCGCCAGGCCTTCTGATCGCAACTGGCGGTTCAGGATCGCCGTGATCCGCCGGTAGCCATAAGTCGGACGCGCCGACACGAGGGCCGTGATCAACGGCACCACCGCCGCGTCTTGCGCCTTTTGATAGCGCCGACGCGGCTTCGTCCTGCCCTTCAGCCGGTCGATCAGGTTGGAACGGGCAATGCCCAGGGTTTCCGCCACCGCCTTCACTGGAAATCGCCCTTCAGCGGCGACCGCGCGAGCCAGGTCGGTTTTTTTGACTGTGACTTGTCCAGAGCCTCGCGCAGGATCTCGGCCTCCAGCGTCTTGCGGCCGAGCTGACGTTCAAGCTCGCGGATGCGGTCCTCCATCTGGCGGACGATCTTGTTGCTGGTGACGTCATCGTCCTCGGCCACGGCGACACTCCCCCCTTCGAGCATGAGCCGTCGCCAACGATACAACAGGTTCGGCGCCACGCCATTGCGGCGCGCCACGACCGAGATGCTGGCCCGCTCGTCCAGCGTCTCCTCGACGATCCGCAGCTTCTCGGCGGCAGTCCAGCGGCGCCGACGGCCACCATCGGTGATGATCTCTATCTCAGACATAAGCACGTGCTCAGGCATGTGCCTAAGCCTCCATGGTCATGCCCAAGTGTCCGGTCGAAAAGGGGGCCAGTTCAGAGTAGGAGCAGAACGCTGCCCCTGCGGGATGGCGAGTAAGTTGGTTGACCGAATGGCCGAAAGCTCCGCGATTCAGACCTCGGCCACGTAGGCCGTCGGTCCGCTTACCGCAGGATCCGGTCATCGGTCGAGGAACTGGCGACACTTGTTACTGCACGACGGAATTGCCGAAGTAACGTAAGCGGTCGCGGGGGACCACGGACGTCTCAGCTTGACGGCGTGAAGTTCCAC
>JAFIEN010000149.1 GCA_020832515.1 Rubellimicrobium sp.
GCCAGCGAATGCGGCGTCGGCGTGATCTTCTGGTCCACGATCTTCGCCTACAACAAGAATTAATTCACGTAATGCGGCCACAACACAAACGCATAGATCTTTGACACCGAAGCATTCCCGAGTACGCGCGCCCTGCGCCGCCGCCCGCAGGTGAACATGGAATGGGCGCTCATCGCCGATGGCGTTCCGATCGACGAGGTCTATGGCGTGCTCTCCACGCCCGAGGGCCAGCAGCGCGCCTTCGACAAGCTCGACTCGATCCGCGACTCGGTCGTGTGGTTCGACAGCTGGAGCCAGGCGCCGGTGCTGCTCAACGACGGCGGCGCGGTGATCGTGCAATCCGCGAACGGCCGCATCTTCGATGCCGTCGTGCAGGAGAACCGCCCCTTCGAGATGGTCTTCGACGGCCAGGTCTTCGACCTTGACGTCTGGGCGATCGTGCGCGGCACGGAGAAGATCGACCTCGCGCACGAGTTCATCGCCTTCGCGACCGGTACCGTGCCGCTCGCCGGGATGCAGGACGTGGCCTACGGCCCGACGCGCCGCTCTTCGACCCCGCTCGTCGATCCCGACGTCATCCCCTTCCTGCCGTCCTCGCATATCGACATCGGCCTGAAGGCCGACGGCGTGTTCTGGGCCGACTTCGGCGAGACGCTGGGCGAGCAGTTCAACGAATGGCTTCTGCGCTAGGCGCCTGACGCGACAATGCCGGGGGCGCTTTCCGCCCCCGGCTCCCCGACCGCTTGGGAAGCATCCTCATGGCCGACGCCGCCCTGAACCCGCCGGGCCCCCGGCGCCCCGCGCCGCGCGCCACCGCCTCGGCCGCCGACGTCGCGCTGACGCCCGATGAAAAGCGCGCTGCCCGGAGAGAGCTCCGTCGCAACCGGTTCATGGCCTTCCTGCTGACCCTGCCGCTCCTGATCTTCCTGAGCTTCGCCTTCATCGCACCCATCGGGACGATGCTCTTCCAGTCCGTCTACAGCCCGAACGTGGCCGAGCTCATCCCCGACACGCTCGACCGTCTGTCCGACTGGGACGGCCAGGCCATCCCCGACGAGGAGACCCGCACCGCCTTCGCCTATGACCTGCGCCAGCTTTTCGCCGAACGGCGCTCGGGGCGGCTCGGCGAGGAACTGAACCGCGTCCTGCCGGGCGCCTCGAGCACCGTGCAGGGCACGGCGCGCAAGCTCAACGAGGCCGAGCCCGAGGAAGTCGCGGCCCGCGGGGCCGAGATGCTGTCCGAATTCAACGCCGCCTGGGACAGCCCCGAGATCTGGCGCGCCCTCCAGCGCGCGGGCGAGGTCTATACCGACCGCTTCTTCCTCACCGCACTCGACCTCGAGCGCACGCCCGAGGGCGAGGTGCAGGCCCGCGCCTCGGCCCGCATCTACATCGACCTCTACGTCAAGACGCTGCGGATGGGGTTGACCATCACGCTCCTGACGGTGCTTCTTGGCTATCCGCTGTCCTTCTTCCTCGCGCACCAGCCCTCGGGGCGCGCGAACATGCTGATCATCTTCGTGCTCCTGCCGTTCTGGACCTCGCTTCTGGTGCGGACGACCGCCTGGATCGCGCTTCTCCAGACCAACGGGGTGGTGAACTCCACTCTCATGGCCATGGGCCTGATCTCCGAGCCGCTGACGCTGCTCTACACCGAATTCGCCACCATCCTTGCCATGACGCACATCCTGCTGCCCTTCATGGTCCTGCCGCTCTATTCGGTGATGAAGACCATCGACCCAAGCTACATGCGCGCCGCCATGTCGATGGGCGCGCGGCCGATACGGGCGTGGTACTCCGTCTACCTGCCCGCCTCGCTGCCGGGGCTGTCGGCAGGAGCGATGCTCGTCTTCATCATCTCGGTCGGGTACTACATCACGCCCGCCCTCGTCGGCGGCACCGACGGTCAGATGATCTCGAACCTCATCGCCTTCCACATGCAGCAGTCCAACAACTGGGGCCTCGCGGCCGCGCTCGGCACGCTCCTGCTGGCGCTGATCCTTGTCATCTACTTCGCCTTCGACCGCTTCGTCGGCGCCAGCAACATCAAACTCGGGTAGCGCGATGTTTCGCCAGTGGCCTGCCTACTTCACCTTCTGGCACCGCGCCGGCGCGCGGGCGCTGGCGTGGTTCTCCTTCGCGGTCCTGTTCTTCCTGATCCTGCCCATCGTGGTGATCGTGCCGCTCTCGTTCAACGTGGAGCCGTTCTTTTCCTTCACCGAAGGGATGCTGCGGCTTGAACCCGCGGCCTATTCGCTGCGCTGGTACCGCGAGATCTTCGAGAACCCGAACTGGATGCTGGCGATCCGCAACAGCTTCGTCATCGGGATCGCCGCCACGATCGTCGCCACCCTCCTCGGGACACTGGCCGCGGTCGGCATGACAAGCCGCTACATGCCGTTCAAGAACCTCATCATGGCGGTGATGCTGGCCCCGATGATCGTGCCGCTCATCATCATGGCGGCGGGCATGTTCTTCTTCTACACCCGCTACAACATCGCGGGCACCTACTTCGGCATCATCATGGCCCATGCAGCACTGGGTATCCCCTTCGTGATGATCTCGGTCATGGCCACGCTGTCGGGCTTCGACCGCGCGCTCTACCACGCAGGGCTCAGCCTGGGCGCCACCCCGGTGCGCGCCTTCATGGACATCACCGTGCCGATCATCCGGCCCGGCGTGATCTCGGGCGCGCTCTTCGCCTTCGTGACCTCCTTCGACGAGGTGGTCATCGTGATCTTCCTCGCCGGCCCCGGCCAGCGCACCATCCCGCGCCAGATGTTCGCGGGCCTGCGCGAGCAGATCAACCCGACGATCCTCGCGGTCGCCACCCTGCTGATCGCGATCTCGGTGCTGTTCCTGATCTCGCTCGAACTCCTCCGCCGCCGCTCGGAACGGATGCGCGGGATCACCGCGACCTGAGTGCCGCAGGCGCGCAGCTTGGCCGAGACGAACCGCCCGCACCGGCCAGGCGCCCGCACAGGATGCAAAGGCGGGGGCGCGTAAGGACCGGGCGCTCAGGCCCGCCCGGCCGTGACGACGGCGTATTCGGCCGCCAGCCAGTCCGGCCCGCCGGTGCGCAGCCAGCCGGCCGTCACCTCCGGCGCTGTGGCGATCAGGGCGGCAAGGTCGTCCTCGCCCATCGTGCCGCCGGCAAGCGCCGCCATGATGATCAGCCCGCGCGCGGCACCATCCCAGATCAGTGGCGCATAGATGGCCGAACCCATCCGCGCGGTCTTGAGATACTGCCGGAATTCGGCCCGCGTCCGCGTGTCGCGCAGCAGAAGCGGCGCGGCGCTTGCGATGACCTGTCCCGGATTGCCGCCGTCGATGGGGATCAGCAACCGGCGCTGTTCGGGGGGAAAACCGGTATTGCCGACAAGCATCTGATGCAGCCCGTCAGGCGTGACGAAGAAGGCACCCGCGACGAAGAACTGTTCCTGTCCGTCCTCGAGTGCGCCGGGCGCAAGATGCGCGCGCCGGTCGCCCAGCGCCGCGAACAGGACACGCATCGCATCATGCACCACCGCCTCGGGGGTGGCGGCGGCGCGGGCGGCGGCTATGGCCCCTTGCGCGGCCTGTGCGGCGGCGGCGGTCATGCGAGGTCCGACAGGCATTCGGCCATCGCGATCAGGGCAAGGTCCGAGAAGGCAGGCCCGACCAGCTGCGCCGAACAGGGCAGCCCCCCGTCCGGGGCGGGGATCGGAAAGGCCAGCGCGGGCAGGCCCGCGACATTGGCTAGGGCGGTGAAATCGGCCTGATTGGCGGGGGCGGGGTGGCCATGGGCAAAGGCGCGCTGGGGTGCCGTGGGCAGGATCAGCGCGTCCAGCCCCGCCAGCGCGCGGCGCGCGGCGATACCGGCCCGATGCAGCGCGCGATAGGCGGCGGCAAGTTTCGACCCCGGCGCGGTGCGGCCAAAGGCGATGGCCGCGCGGAACCCCTCGCTGAAGCCGTCCGGCTTTGCGTCGATCTCGGCCCCGATCAGGTGGCCCGCCTCGGCCTCGGCCACCAGAAGGCCCGCGCGCCGCAAGGCCCCCGGCGACCAGCCGGGGATCGTGACCGGCACCAGTTCGACCCCCTCCAGCCGCGCGAGGAAGGCGCGAAACCCGTCGCGCACGGCAGGTTCGCAGGCGGCCAGATGCTCCCAGTCGGGCATGCCAAGGCGGATGCGTTCCGGCAGGACGGCGGCGTCCCAGCCATCGGGCGGGGGCACACTGTCGGGATCGTCCTTGTCCGGCCCTGCGATCACGCGCAGCACGCGGGCCAGATCACACGGTGTCTCGGCCAGTGGCCCGATCGTGTCGAGCGTCCAGGACAGGTGCGAAAGCCCCGTCAACGGTACCAATCCCTTCGTCGGCTTCAGCCCCCAGATCCCGCAATAGGCCGCCGGAATGCGCACCGATCCCATCGTATCCGTGCCCAGCGTCGCCGGCACGATCCCCGCCGCCACCGCCGCGGCCGATCCGCCCGAGGATCCGCCCGGCGTATGGCCGGGGGCGGCGGGATTGTCGCAGCGGCCCCAGAACGGGTTGTCCGTCGTCGCCCCCAGCGCGCCTTCATGCATGTTGAGCGTGCCGATCACCTCGGCCCCCGCCGCGCGGAGACGCGCCACCACCACGGCGTCGCGCTCCGACACCCGCCCGGCAAAGGCCCGCGTCCCGTCGGTGCGGGGCAGGCCCGCGACGGCGATATTGTCCTTCACCGCCACCGCCATGCCCGACAAAGTCCCCTCGCCTGCCGGCAGGGGTGCCTCCAGCAGCGTGATGAAGGCGTGCAGATCGGGCAGCGCCTTCGCCCGCGCGATGGCTTCGGCTCCGGTCATGCCCCGTCCCTGCGCCGGTCGATCAGGCGGATCGGCTTTTGCCGCACCTCGATCTGCGTCAGCGCCGCCAGCGCGCCCGGCGCGGCCAGCGTCACCCCGATCTCGACCCCCAGCCTTGCCCGCAGAAGCGCCATGTAGGGCGCGCAGTCCGCGCCGGTCGCGCCCCGCGTCTCGATCCGCACGACCATCTCCTCGCGGCCACCCTCGCGCGTGACCTCGCAGACATATTCCGACAGGAGTTCCGCAAAATTCTCGGTCAGGATCGCGCCGATGCCGGTGGGATAGATGTTGATCCCCCGCAGCTTGACCATGTTGTCCGACCGCCCCTGAAACCCCGCGATCCGCCGCAGCGTCAGGCCAAGGCTGCTTTCCCCGGTGCGAAAGGCGCTCACGTCATGGGTGTTGAAGCGGATGATCGGAAAGACGTCATCCTTGAACAGGCAGGTGCAGACCATGTCGCCGCTCGTCCCGTCCGTGACCGGGGCGCCGGTGTCGATATCGAGGATCTCGATGAACTGCGCATCTTCCTGCACATACATCCCGTCGTGATCCGGCCCCTCGCCTGCGATGGCCCCGGTATCGCCGACGCCGTACCAGTCATAGACCTCCGGACCACCCCAGGCATCCGACATCGCCTCGCGGCTTTCCGCGCCGATATGGCCGGCGATGACGCGGATCTTCACATCGCGGCCCGGTTCGATCCCGTTCGCGCGGGCGATGTCGGACAGATACTTGATGTAATCGCCGAAGCCCACGATGACGCTGGCGTTGAAATCCCGCATCAGCCCCACCTGACTGGCCGAGCGCGTCTCGACCCCTGTGCCCGCTGACAGGAACTGCGCCCCGGTCCAATGCGTCACCGCCTCGCGCACGTAATGGCCGCCGTTGACCATGCCATGCCCATAGACGGAATGGATCACATCCCCCCGCGCGATTCCCATCAGCGCATAGAACCGCGCCAGCAGCAGGTTCTGCACCTCGCGCGAGCGCGGCCCGAACAGAAGCGGCTGCGGCCGCCCCGTGGTGCCGCTGGTGGTCTGAAAGATCAGCGGCGGGCGGTCTTCGGGCGCATAGGTATCAAGCCCGTGGAAATCGCCCAAGGGCGGATAGGCCTCGACCGAGGCCATGAGATCGGCCTTGGAATAGCTGGGCAGCTTCACGATATCCTCAAGACCCCGGATATCGCCCGCCTCGATCCCCTGCGCGCCCCAAAGACGCTGATAGAACGGCACCTTCCACGCGAATTCCATCACCCGGGCAAAGCGCCGCTCCTGCAGGCTGCGCAACTCGTCCCGGCTGAGGCGGCCGAAACGGGGCAGGAAATCCTCGGGCCGGCCGTATTCGGCGATCAGGCCGGGGTAATCCATCGCGTCAAAGTAATTGGGCAGGGTCATGGGGCCTCTCTCGGGGGAAGGGCGGCGATGCGGTGCATCAGGTCGTGCAGGTCGGACAATGCCCCGCCGCCGGGCAGGGCAAGGGCGGCCTCGGACAGGGCGCGGGCAAGGGGCGCAGGCACGCGCGCCCAGTCGGCAAGGCCTTCGTATTTCGCAAGCACCGCAGCGCGGTCCATCGGGTTCTCGGGGTCGCCCCAGGCATCGGTCGCGCGGGCGCTTTGCGGGCCGCCCTCGGTTTCCACCGTCACCTCGGCCCCGAAATGGGCGGGATAGGCGGCGGTCAGGCCGGGGTCGGCCTCGACGATCACCCGCGCTCTGATCCCGGCATAGGCGGGCAGGGCCGCCTCCTCGAAAGCCTCCAGCGCCGGCGGGCCGTCCTGCAGCGCCACCGCCACCGCATGTTGCAGCGAAAAGCGGGCCTCGGCCGGTGTGCGCGGCTCCGCCCTGTCGCAGAACAGCACCGCATCGGCATAGGTCCGCACCCGCACCGCGCGCGGCCGCCGCCCGCCCAGCCCGGCCCGCAGCATCAGCGCCGCGTCGATCACCGGATGGGCATGGCGGCAGGCAGGCCAGGGCTTGAAGCTGACCTCATGGATCAGCCAGTCCGCCCCCGGCGCCGTCACCCGGCCCACATCGCCATCCGGCGCCAGCCCCGCGAAGAACCCCTGCGGCCCTTCCAGAATGAACCGCGGCCCGGCAAGGCCCGCCGCTGCATAGCGCGCCGCCGCCACGCCGCGCCGCGCCGCCTCGGCCACATGCAGATGCTTGGTCGCCACGGGTTCGTTCCGGCATTGCCACAGCCCCCCCGACAGCGACACCGCATGACCGATCGCCGAAACCGTGGCCGGCCCGTCCAGCCCCGCCATCCGCGCCGCCGCCACCGCCGCCCCGATGCCGCCGCAGGTGGCGGTATTGTGGAACCGTGCGTAATGTCCCGGGCCCACGCTGCGCCCCAGCCGGATCATCGCCTCGTATCCCGCGACCAGCGCCCCCAGCGCATCGCCCGAGGGCGCGGCCAGCACCACCGGCACCACCACAGGCCCCGGATGCAGAAGTGCTGCCCGGTGCACGTCATCCATCTCGAGCAGGCTGCCGAAGCCACCCATCGCTGCCGCCGCCTCGCCTCCCCGCCCGGCGCCTGCAAAGGGATGCCCGCCCACGACCCGCGCGATGGCCTGCCCGGTCTCGCCCACCGCACCGGCCAGCGCGCAGCCCAGCCAGTCCAAGAGATGCAAGGCGGCCTGTTCGCGGGTTGCTGGCGCAAGCGGGCGGTCCAGAGCCGCGACAAGGCGCTCGCTTGCCGAGGGGCCTTCTACCTGCGAGACGTTCATGCGATTGCCTCCGGATGCCCAGAGCGACTTGAAAATTTGTCCGGACATATTTATCGGTTTGAGGGCAACCCGCAAGGGCAAAGGAGGGGCGTTTGACCGGGACCAGGGCGCAGGTCATCTCGGCCCGGGACGCGGCCCTTCTGGGGCGGTCTGCAGGCCGTATCCTGCTGGCCGGCTGCGCCGCCGAACCCCGCGCCGTGCTTGAGGTCGTGCGGGACGAGCCCGACCTCTGGCAGGGGAGCATCCTGACCGGGGCCTTCATTCCGGGCGTCAACGACGCGGATTTTTCGGGCGTCGGGCAGGGCACCACGGTCGAGACCATATTCCAGACGCCGGGCCTGCGCGCAGGAGCGGGCCAGGTCGCCCATCTGCCGCTCCATTACACGGCCTTCTGGAACCGCCTCGCCCACCCCGGCATGGTGGATCTGGTCTACATGACCGTGCCCCCGCCCCGCGCCGACGGCACGGTGGGCCATGGCCTTGCCGCCGATTTCACCCCCGGCCCATCGCGGCAGGGGCGGCGCTGGTGGGCATCGTCAATCCCCGGATGCCCGATCCCGACGGCGCGCCCCGCCTGCCGCTGTCGCGCTTTGCCGCGCTGGTCGAGGCGGACCACCCCCTGCCCGAACTCGCCCCCGCCACGCCCGACCCGGTGTCGCAGGCAATCGCCGCCCATGTCGTGGGACTTCTGCGCGAGGGGGACACGCTGCAACTCGGGCTGGGCAAGCTTCAAGCGGCGGTGCTGGCGCGGCTGGGGGCGGCGGCCCCGGCCGGCCTCGCCTATCATGGCGGCATGATCTCCTCGGGCATGACGCTGGCCGCAAGCTCTTTTCCCGGTGGCATCACCACCGGGACGGCGCTGGGGGATGCGGCCTTCTACGCCCGCGTGCCCGCCCTGCCCGGCCTGCGCTTCGCCCCCGTCGGACAGACCCACGCCATCGCCACCCTTGCCGCGATCCCGGGCTTCGTCTCGGTCAATTCGGTGCTCGAGGTCGATCTGACGGGCCAGTCCAATGCCGAGGCGCTTGGCGGGCGGCAGATCAGCGGGCAAGGCGGTCTCGTCGATTTCCTGCGCGGCGCACGCGCCTCGACGGGCGGGCGGGCGGTGCTGGCGCTGCCCTCGACCGCCTCGGGCGGGCGGGCAAGCCGGATCGTGGCGCGCCTTGCCCCGGGGACGCCGGTCACGGTGGCGCGGGGCGACGTGGATCTTGTGGTGACGGAACATGGCGTGGCAGACCTGCGCGAGGCGGATCTGGCAACGCGGGCCCAAAGGCTGGCGGCCATCGCCGCCCCGGCCTTCCGCGCGGAACTGGAGACCATCGCGCCATGAGCAAGGACAGCGTTCTGGACCCCGCCGACGACCGCCCCCGCTATGTCGTCATCGCCGACGACCTGCGCCAGCGGATCGAGGGCGGGGCCTATCCGCTTGGTAGCCTCCTGCCCACTGAAAGCGAGCTGTGCGAGGCGTTCGGCGCCAGCCGCCATACCGTGCGCGAGGCGCTGCGGCGGCTGGCCGAGGCGGGGATGATCCAGCGCCGGCAGGGCTCGGGCAGCCAGGTGACGGCGGTGCGGGCCCATGCCGCCTATGTGCATTCCATGCGCTCGCTGAACGAGCTGTTCCAATATGCCGCCGATACGCGGTTTCGGATCGGCTCGGTCCGCCTCGCGGTGCCGGGGGCGGCCCATGCCGCCGATCTGGGCGAGGCCGCGGGCGAGGACTGGCTGATGGCCGAGGGGCTGCGGCTCGAGCGTGACGAAGAGGTGCCGATCTGCTTCAGCCTTCTGTTCATCAACCGCGCCTATGCCACTATCGCCCCTGACCTGACGGGCATCTCGGGGGCGATCTACCGCCATATCGAGGACCGTTTCGGCGTCGAGGTCGCACTGGTCGAACAGGAAATCCGGGTGACCCCGGTGCCCCGCGCGGCCCCGGCGGCATTTGGGCTCCACCCCCATGCCGCCCC
>JAFIEN010000150.1 GCA_020832515.1 Rubellimicrobium sp.
TTTCGCGCAAGCTGCGCTCAGCGTCTTTTCCGCTCCGGTCGAAGTCGTAGAGCGAATAGACCACCAGCGTCTTGCCGGTGTCGCGCAGGTCGTCCACGGCCTCGAAGGCGAAGGTCTCGGACGAATAGCCGCCGGTCGGCATCAGCGGCACGTCATATTCGAACGTGACCGGCTGGATGACACCGGCCAGGGCGGATTTCTCGACCCAGATTTCGACCTCGACCTCGGACTCGGCCCAGAGGCTCTTGCGATACAGGCGGGCGGTCGCGTCGAGTGCGTCCTGCCATCCGTCGAACGTCCGAGGGCGGCGCATGTAGCGGGTGGCGTCGGCAATCTGGTGATAGGGCATCCGGCCCTCGCGGCGCAGCTTGAGAACCTGCACCTGCGTCTTGGTGTAACCGCTTTCGGTCTTGTCGATGCCGGGAAGCCCCGCGACCTCGGCCTGATAGTAAAGCCCTCGGACAGTGACCGGGCCATGCCGATCGGCATAGTCGATGAAGAACTGCGCGCGGGCCTCCATCTCGGCCGCAGTCGCCCGGCTGCGCTTTATGGGGCTGGCCATGTAAACCATCACTTGCCCCCCTTCACATGCGCGATGAAGCTCGCCCGGTCGGTCTCGGGCAGGCTGCGCCACAGGGCCTTGAAGACCTGCTTTCGCGCGGTCAGGGACAGGTGCCGATCGGGCAGGCGTTCCAGCCCGGCCAGCGTGAAGGCGACCAGCTCGTGCGGCGGGGCGGCGGCGGCCCAGAGGCGGGCATCGCCCGCAACCATCCCGAACGGATCGCCCAGGGGCGGTCCGCCGGTCTCATATTTCGCCATCCATGCGGTCAGCAGCTCGAAGCGGTCATCGGGGTCGCAATGGTCCAGAGCCAGCCATGCGGCATCGAGCCATTCTCTGCGCGCCGCGACGATGGTCTCGGGTGCGATCGAGGTGTGGATCATTGCGCAGCCCCCCAGATCAGGGCGGCCAGCGCGCGGGCTTGTGCCTCGGTCAGACCGAGGCGCATCAACCTGAGAATCTGCAGCCGGGTCATGGCATCACCTCGGCCATTTCCAGCGGATCGTAGAATCCCGCATTTTCGACCCGGGCCAGCTCGCGGCCCCGGTCATCCTTCAGGATACGGGTCGGGTTGCAGGTGCAGGTCCGCTCGGTCGAGTAGATCATGCAATCGGGGTCGTGCTGGATCTCTGCGATGTAGACGTGCCCCGGACGGATATGCCGCTTGCGCGCGGCGGCCCAGGCGCGCCGGGCCTTTCGATTGCCTTGTGTCATGACTGCCTCTCGGTTGCCCGAGGGTCGCAGCGGTGGTAGGATGTCCCATCGAAGCTGCCCGCTCCGAACATTCCAGAAGCCCGCGCCGCGCCCTCGGTGCGGGTTTCACTTTTTCGGGGTGGTGATCTCGGCGCGGCCGTCCTGTCGACCAGGCACGGGATGCGTATGGGCGCGCAGTCGGTCGCGGGCCTCGTCAACATTCGCGACATGCGTGTCGAGCAGATCCTTCGCCAAGTCGACCAGCCGCAACACCGACTCGGCATCTTCGCGGTCCAGGTCCGCCATCGACCCGAAGACCAGCGTCAACCGGATCGTTGCGTAGAGATGCACGAAGACCGAAAGCGGATCGTCGACGACCAGGGCGGCAGGCTTTGCCATCGCGACCTTGGCCCCCTTGGCGGCGGCCTCGGCATCGGCCGGATATGCGGCCTGCCGGTCCTCAAACTGCCGGACATGCACGTCGAACATCAGCGCATCGCGATCTTGGCGCGACATGCCCCTGAGAATGTCCTGCGCCTCGGCGGGCAGGTCGGACAGGCGGGTGCGGGTGCTGTCCATTACGCTGCCCCCCGCTCTGTCGCCTGCGATTGCTCCCAAGCCTCGACTTCAGCCAGCTTCCAGCGGGTGCAGCCGGGCGAGAGGTTCACTGCGCGCGGAAAGGTTGCATCGGTGCGATGCCAGCGCCAGACGGTCGGGCGGGTGACGCCAAAGCGGTCGGCAAGTTGCTTGTCTGATAGATACATGGTGCATCCCTTTGTTGCGGATGCATCATGGAAAGCACGGATTTAGACGCGCCTCATGGTCGGGATAATCTCTTCTTAATCTCCGCCACCATGCGCCAACCATATGTCTTTGACTTGCTTGTAAGACCTTGGCGAAAGCCCCTTCGTCTGCATAGCTTCTGCCACCACATCACAAGCTGAATCCCGATGCTCGCTTTCGTCGTTTCGGGTTGGGTGCAGATTGTGTCTTGCCGCTATTTCGACCATGCAAGCGATCTCTCGGTCGCGGGCGATGTAGGCTCCAGCATTCTTGCCTTTTCGGATTGGCCTCTTTCTTTCACCGGTAATCACTCCTGCCGCAAAAGCCGAAACCTCGGACGGCAATTCTGCACCTTGACGCAAAAGCCGCGCGACAACCTTAGATGCAGCGTCGAAAGCAAGAGGGTCGGCGCTCGACTGGTCAATCAAGTCTATAACACGGTCCATCTGCAACGGCGGGCCAAAACGCCCCGAAATACCCCCACAACCCCAGATCATCGCAGTTTTTCGCATTCGACCATGCAAATCATTATGACTGCGGTATAGGTGCTCGATTTTTTCGATGTGTGCCAGCACATCAGCAAAAGCGGCATCCCGACGATCCACAGAAGTCACGCCCGCGCCCCCTGCAGCTCGACAACCTGCGCGCCCTGCAGGAAGCGCCCCCATGCGGCCATCATGCCCCGGCGTTTCTCGACTTGGTCGGATCGGTCATAGGCTTGCTGCACCTTGGAACCGACGCGATGAAACAGGGCGATTTCGGCCATGTCGCCATCAAAGCGTGTGCGCTCGGCAACCCATGTTCTGAAAGTGCTGCGCAGCCCATGCGGCACGGCCTGTGCGCCTGTCGCGGCGTCAACGAAGCCCTTGCCGCCCGCCTTCACATCGGCCTCATGGATCATTCGCATGACCTTGCCCAAGGTGGCGTCGGACAGATCGCCCCCGCGTGGCGCAGGGAACACCATATCGTTGCCCTCGAAGCGCGGCAGGGCTTCCAGCAGCGCGACCATGTCATCGGTCAGCGGGATCCGTTTCGGGCGGTCGGTCAGCGCGATTTTCGACGACTTGCGGCCCGGCTGGATTGTCCACATGCGCGCCGGCAGGTCGATTTCCGACCATGTTGCAAAGCGGATCGCCCCGGTTCTGGTTGCGGTCAGGGCTTGGAAGCGCAAAGCGGCTGCGCCCATGCCCTCGCGGCCCTGCAGCGCCTTCCACCAGCGCGACACGTCATCAAGCTGCAACGCGGGATAGTTCGCCCCGCCGGAAACCTTGGACGGCGCGGCCAGCACCATGTCGAGATTGCCCTTCCAGCGTGCCGGGTTCGGCCCTTCTCGGTGCCCTTGCACGGTCGCATAATCAAGGATGCGCTCGATCCTCTGGCGCAGCTTGCTGGCGGTCTCGGTCTTGCTTTCCCAGATCGGCTGCAGCACGCGCAGCACGTCCTGCAGGGCAATATCTGCCACCAGCATCTTTCCGATTTCCGGCACGGCGTATGTTTCGACGGTCGCGCGCCACTGGTCGCGGTACTTCTCGTTTCGGAATTCCTTGACCTTCTCTTTCGCATAGCGATCCAGCGCGTCGGCAAAGGTCAGGCCCCGGCGCGCAGCGGCCACCAGCGCGGCCTTGGTGGCCTTGCGCTCCTCGACCGGGTCAACGCCCTGCCAGACCTTGTCCTTGGCCTCTCTGGCGCGCTCACGCGCCTGCGCAAGCGTTACATCGGGATAACCGCCCAAGCCGATGTTTCTTCGCCTGCCCCCGACCTTGGTGCGCAAGACCCAGGATCGCCCGCCCGTCGGTGTGATCTGCAGCAACAGCCCAGAGACGCCACCGACTGCAAAGGTCACGTTGCGCCCCCTGCCCGGATGCTGCAGCCGCTTCACTTCCAGCGGCGATAGTTCCCTTTTGACTTTCGGCATATACGGCCCTGCGCGGTTCGAAGTCCTTGGCGGGAATCCAACCGGCGATTTTGCACCGGCTTTCCTACCTGCCATAAAAGATGCGCTTTGTTGCAACAGGATGCAACAGGGCTTTACATGGATACTCTCCAAGATACTGTTTTACTTACAGATATTTTTCGGACTGCACCTGCATGAAACACCAAGTTGGACTTGGTACCCGCCTCCAACAATCCAACCACAGCACGGAATGGCTTGGCGGCAAGGCCGGTTACAGTGCGCGCTGCTCAATCCATTGCGTCAGCCCCGGACGAAAAGCCCAGCACATCGGCCATGTCATAGGCCCCCGGCGCCTTGTCCTGGCCCCAGAGCACCGCGCGCAGGGCGCCGCGGGCAAAGATCGCGCGGTCGGTCGCGACATGGCGCAGCACGATCCGTTCGCCCTCGCCCGCGAAGATCACGTCATGCTCGCCCACGATGTCACCGCCCCGGATCGCGGCAAAGCCGATCCGCCCCGGCGCGCGCGCGCCCGTCATTCCGTCGCGCCCGCGGTCGGACATGTCCGACAGCGCCACGCCGCGCCCCTGTGCCGCGGCCTCGCCCAGCATCAGCGCGGTGCCCGATGGTGCGTCCACCTTGGCGCGGTGATGCGCCTCGACGATCTCGATGTCGAAATCGGTATCCAGCGCTGCGGCCACCTTGCGGGTCAGCTGCACCAGAAGGTTCACGCCAAGCGACATGTTGCCGGCGCGCACGATCACGGCGTGGTGGGCGGCGGCGGCGATCCTTTCCAGATCGGCCTCGGACAGTCCGGTCGTGCCGATCACATGCACCGCGCGCGCCTGCGCGGCAAGCTCGGCCAGCGCGACGGTCGCCGCAGGAGAGGTGAAGTCGATCACGCCCTGTGCCCCGGCAATGGCTTCGAGGGGGTCGTCGGTCACCGTTACGCCCAGCGCCGCGCCGCCCATCGCCTGCCCCACATCCTGCCCGATCCAGCCATGCCCGGGCCGCTCGAGCGCCCCGACAAGCCGCGCCCTGTCCGAGGTGGCGACGATGCGCACAAGCATCTGCCCCATCCTGCCCGATGCCCCGGCGATGACGATGCCCGGCCGCTGATCCATGCCGCCCCCCTGTTGCGCACTCGGCCGCTTCTAGCCGGATGGGCGGGTCTTGGCAAAGCCCCGCTTGGCAAGACCCGGGACGGCGCCTAGATGAGAGATCATGAAACGGTCCTCCGCCCCCACCCCGTCCGGCCAGAGCCAGCGCCAGCTGCGTGTCGGCGAACTGATCCGGCGCACCCTGTCCGAGGTGCTTGCGCGCGGCGACGTGCATGATCCCGACCTTGCCCGGTTCTCGATCACCGTGGGCGAAGTGCGGGTGACGCCCGACCTGCGCATCGCCACCGCCTATGTCCTGCCGCTGGGCGGACAGAACCGGGACGAGGCGCTGGTCGCGCTGCGCCGCAACACGGCCGAGATCCGGCATCAGGTCGTCCGGGGGCTTTCGCTGAAATATGCCCCCGCCCTGCGCTTTGCCATCGACGAGACCTTCGACCGCATGGACGAGACGCGGCGGCTTTTTGCGGATGATCGCGTGCGTCAGGATCTGGATGAGTGATGCGCCCCGGTCTTGCGCTCTGGGGTCTCCTGGCGCTGCTTGTGCCTGTACAGGCGGGGGCTGTCGCCTGTTCCGACCTGACGTTCGAGGGAACGTCCTTCACCATCTGCGAAGTGACCCCCGCCGATGCGCCGCGGCTGTTCCTGAACGATCCCGAAGGGCGGGTGTACGGCAGTTTCTCGGCCATCGAGGCCGATCTGGGGCCGCTCGTCTTTGCGATGAACGCGGGCATGTATCACGCTGATCGTGCGCCGGTCGGTCTGCATGTCGAAGACGGGATCGTCATGGCCCCGCTTGTCACCTCGCCGGGGCCGGGGAATTTCGGGATGCTGCCGAACGGGGTCTTGTGTATCGGGGACGACAGTCTTCTCGTGATCGAGACGCTGGTCTTCGCGGCCAGCCCGCCCGCCTGCCGGGATGCGACGCAATCCGGGCCGATGCTGGTGATCGACGGCGCGCTGCATCCACGCTTCATCCTCGGCGGGACCTCTCTGAACATCCGCAACGGCGTGGGGACCAGCGCGGACGGCAGTCGCGCCGTCTTTGCCATTTCGAACGCGCCGGTGAATTTCCACGATTTCGGCCGCCTGTTTCGCGACGTGCTGGGCCTGCCGCAGGCGCTTTACCTCGACGGCCGCGTGTCGCGCCTGCATCTGCCCTCGGCAGGCCGCAGCGACCGTGGCCCGATGATGGGCCCGATCGTCGGCGTCCTCGCGCCCGCGCCATAGGCAGGGCACGGCCCCCGCCCACTTCCCCGCCCACGTTCCCCGCCATGGCGGTTGACCTGCGGGAAGGTCACGGGTATCGGCGCGGTCCTGCAGGGAAGGGGCAAGCATTGGCCAGAAGACGAAAGGGGCGGGCGGTCTCGGGCTGGCTTGTGGTCGACAAGCCCGAAGGGATCACATCGACTGCCGTCGTGAACAAGGTCAAATGGGCCTTCGATGCGCAGAAGGCGGGTCATGCCGGCACGCTTGACCCGGCCGCCACGGGCGTTCTGGCTGTGGCGCTGGGCGAGGCGACGAAGACTGTCCCCTACGTCACCGATGCGCTCAAGGCCTATTCCTTTACCGTGCGGCTGGGACAGTCCACCAATACCGACGATGCCGAGGGCGAGGTGACCGCCACCTCGGACCTGCGCCCCTCGGACGACGAGATCAAGGAGGCGCTCCACCCCTTCGTGGGCGAGATCATGCAGGTCCCGCCCGCCTATTCCGCCGTCAAGATCGACGGCGAACGCGCCTACAAGCGCGCCCGCGACGGCGAGGAGTTCGAGATTGCGGCCCGCCCCCTCTGGGTCGAGGAACTGGTGATGACCGGGCGACCCGATGCCGATCATGTCACGCTCGAGATGACCTGCGGCAAGGGCGGCTATGTGCGCGCCATCGCGCGCGATCTGGGACATGCGCTGGGATGCCTTGGCCATGTGGTGACGCTGCGCCGTCTGTGGTCGGGGCCTTTCACGGCCGAAGAGGGGATCGACCTTGCCACGATCGAGCGTCTGGCGCGGACCCCCGAACTCGACCGGTATCTCCAGCCGCTCGAGACCGGCCTTGCGGACCTGCCCGAACTGCGCTGCCCGGTGGCCAGCGTCGCGCGGCTGCGCAACGGCAATCCCGCGCAGGTCTTTCCGGGCGATGTGGACTATGGCGACGAATGCTGGGTCAGCCATGACGGCCATGCCGTGGCGGTGGGGCGCTACATGGGCGGCGAGGTTCACCCTGCCCGGGTTTTCGTCGACGAGGAACCATGACGGGGAACCATGACGGGGGACGCATGACCGAAAGGCGCGGGATCGACGGGGGCATGATCGAGCGGGCCTTCCTGAAGGGCGATGCCCGGTCGACGGCGTTCTATTCCCCCTGCGAGAGCTACCGCTACCTTCTGACCCGCGTCTGGGCCCCTGCAGGGGGGAAGGCGCTGTTCATCATGCTCAACCCCTCGACCGCGACCGAGGTGCAGAACGACCCCACCGTCGAGCGTTGCGAAAGGCGCGCCCGCGCGCTGGGCTTCGGGGCCTTCCGCGTGACCAACATCTTTGCCTGGCGCGCCACCGACCCGCGCCAGATGCGCGCGGTGGCCGATCCGGTGGGCCCCGGCAATGACCGGGCGATCGCCGACAGCCTGCCCTGGGCCGATGCCATCATCGCCGCCTGGGGCAATCACGGTGCACATCTGGGTCGGGGGGCCGAGGTTGCGGGCCTCCTGCGCGCATCAGGGCGGCCGGTCGCGGTGCTGGGGCTGACCAAGGCAGGCCACCCGCAGCACCCGCTCTACATCGGCTACGACCGGCGGCCGGTCCGATGGGACATGTCGGTTTCCTGAGGCGCGGCGCGGCTTGATCACGGGCGTGGTGGCGATCTGGTGTGCCGCAGTGCGACGGACTGCCTGATCAGCCAGGGTGGGCCGCCGCCGCCGCATCACCCGCGGCCGCTGCCCGTGCCACCGATCCGCAAGGCCGTCCTGCGTTAACCTTTCGTTCAGTCTTTGTCCCCGCCGCAGGATGGGCTGTGTTATGACGCCTCATCACATCATCGGTAAAGGACAGTTGCGATGCTGACAGTGGTCGGGTTCATCATCATTGGTTTTTCGGCGCTGGCCATCCTGCCCACGGGACAGACGGAGACGTCCGACGAACCCGAGCCTGCCGATCGTCTTGACGACATGCCCCGGCCCGAGATCGTGCCGATCGACCAGGTGATCTTTGGCAGCGACGATGACGATGTCCTGTCGGGCACGCGGGACGACGACCGGATCGCCGGGGGCGATGGCGATGATGTGCTTTACGGCGATGACGGCGACGACATCCTTGCCGGGCAGCAGGGCAATGACCTGCTTGACGGCGGAGAGGGCGATGACCGGCAGTTCGGTGGGCCCGGCCAGGACCGGCTGTTCGGCGGCCTTGGCGACGATGTCCTGCGTGGCGGTCTGGGCAATGACGAGCTGTTCGGCGGCGCGGGCGATGACCGGCTGTTCGGCGGGCAGGGCGACGATACCCTGATGGGCGGCTGGGGCGACGATCTGCTGGTCGGCGGACCCGGTTCGAATGTCATGTTCGGTGGCGCGGGCGACGATACCCTCGAGGGCCGGCAGGAGGTGCCGATGCAGGATTACCTCAATGGTCAGGACGGCGACGACACCCTGTTCGCGGGGGCTTTCGACATCCTCAACGGGGGTCGGGGCGACGACACTTTCGTGCTGTCCCTGACCGAGGCACAGCGGGGTGCCGCAACGATCGAGGATTTCGACGGGAACGAGGACCGGATCGTCGTTCTTTACCCTGCCGGTGGGCCGATGCCGCAGCTGAGCCAGTCATTGGTCGAGGGTGGTCTTGCACTGCGCGCCAATGGCCAGACGCTGGCCCTGCTGCAAGGCGTGCGTGTGCTTGACATGGCCGCGATCGAGCTGGTGGCAGCCTGATCGCCCACCCCGGCGCCGGGCTTGCGCCGCGCGGTGGCGGGCGATTGGCCCTTCCCTTTTGCCCCGCCTTCCGCTAGGCGCACGCATCCCCGGCGACATGGCCGGGGCAAACCCCTCCACGGGCCTTGCTGGACGACATCCCGGCCTGCGCCTTTGACCCCTTGCTGAAGGAGACCCCGATGTCGATTACGCCCGAAGAAAAGACCCGCCTCATCGCGGAATATGCGACCAAACCCGGCGACACCGGTTCGCCCGAGGTGCAGGTCGCGATCCTGTCGTCGCGGATCGCGACGCTGACCGAACATTTCAAGACCCACAAGAAGGACAACCACGGGCGCCGTGGCCTTCTGGTGATGGTCGCCACGCGGCGCAAGCTGCTCGACTACGTCAAGACAAAGGACGAAGAGCGCTACAAGGCGCTGATCGCCCGTCTGGGCCTGCGCCGCTAAGGCGGATTGTTCCGTACGGTTTCCGAAACGCCCGCGCCCCCCGGCGCGGGGGGTTTTGTGTGGCGCGGGGCCCGCGGTGGTTGGGCGTGGG
>JAFIEN010000151.1 GCA_020832515.1 Rubellimicrobium sp.
GAAAACCCCGGCCCCCCGCTTCAAGTCAGTTCCGACGCGGCCGATACGCTGGGGATGCTTGCCGGCGCGCCTGCCACGCTGAATGTGACGGCCCTCAGGCGCGAGGAGGCGGCCCAGCCGGTGCCGACCGAGGCGACAACGGCCGCCGATGCGGATGCAGGTCTCGAGACAGCGGTGTTCGAGGCGGCGCCGGCGATCGCTGCGGCCCCGCTCGACGACACGCCACCTGCAGCCGGCGCATCGGAACCCGTGATGGCGGGCCTTGACGATCTGCCGCCCGCCGGGCCGCCCTCGGACCTGGGGCTTGACCCCGCAGCGCTTGTCTCGGCAGCGGCAGCCGCGATGCAAGGGATGCAACCCCCGGCAGGAGCCGTATCGCCCGCCCCTGCCCCTGCAACTGGCCCCGCGCCTGCCGCAGCGGCGTCGGCGCTTGATCGCCCCTTCATCCAGCTTGGCATCTTCAGCGTCGAAGCCAATGCCCAAAGCCTTGCCGACGACATGAACACCAAGGGTCTGCCCGCCCGTGTGCTGGCCCAGCAAAGCCAGGGACGCAGCTTCTGGCGCGTGCTTGTCGGGCCTGCCCAGAGCACGACCGAACGCGCGACCCTCATGACGCGGGTGCAGGCCGAGGGCTTTACCGATGCCTATTTCGTGCGCAATTGACGCATCCCCCCTGCGCCGCCATCCCGGCGCCATGCGGAGACACATTCGAACGATGCCGCGACACCGCCTCCTTGCAGCCTTCTGCCTGATCCTGACGGTTCTCGCCCTGCCCGCCCGCGCGCAGGAATTCGAGACCAGCGCGAATGCCGCCATCATCCTGGATCAGACGACAGGCATCGTGCTGTTCGAGAAGAATGCCGACCTGCCGCTGCCGCCGGCGTCGATGTCGAAGCTGATGACGATCTATCTGGCCTTCGAGGCGGTTGCGACCGGCCGCTTCGGCCCTGACGACCGGCTGCCCGTGTCGCAACATGCGATGAGCATGGGTGGCTCGTCGATGTTCCTCAACACAACCGATCGCGTCCGGTTCGAGGATCTGATGCGGGGCACGATCACCCAATCCGGCAACGATTCCGCCGTCGTCATCGCCGAAGCGCTGTCGCCGGACGGCACCGAGGAAGGCTTCGCCCGCCTCATGACGCAGCGCGGGGTCGAGATCGGCCTGACACAGTCCACCTTCCGCAATGCCAGCGGCCTGCCTGCGCCGGGACATGTCATGTCGGTGCGCGATCTCTCGGTTCTGGCAAACCGGATCATCACGGATTACCCGACCTTCTACCCGCTGTTCGCCGAGCCCGAGTTTGCCTTCGACGGCCGTGTCCCCTCGAATACGCAAAGCCGCAATCCCCTGCTTGCGCTGGGGATCGGTGACGGGCTCAAGACCGGCTTCACGCGTGAGGCGGGCTACGGCCTTGTCGGGTCGGCGGTGCAGGGCGGACGGCGGATCGTGTTTGTCCTGAGCGGCATGGAAAGCATCGAGGATCGCCGGCGCGAGGCCGAGCGGGTGGTCGCCTGGGCCTTTGGACAGTTCACCCTGCGCGACCTTGGTACGGCGGGCACCCGGATCGCCGAAGCTCCGGTCTGGATGGGCGAAAAACCCGCCGTGGGCCTTGTCCTGGCCGAGGACCTGTCGATCCTCGTCCCGGTTGTGGGGGCCGGCAGCGCCGCACGTGCACATGCCGAATACCTCGGACCCATTCCCGCCCCGATCACCGCCGGTCAGCCGCTGGGCGAGCTGGTGATCCAGCGCGAGGGCATGCCCGATCTGCGGGTGCAGCTTGTGGCGGAAAACGATGTCGCGGCCGGGGGCTTTTCGGTGCGCATCCAGACCGCCGCGCAGATCCTTCTTCGGCGCGCGATGGGAACAGTCGGCTCGTTCATCGGCACGGCGTGACGGCAGCGATGGCAGGACCGGACGGGACAGGACCGGACGGGGCGGGTCTCTTCGTCAGTTTCGAAGGGATCGACGGCTGCGGCAAATCCACCCAGTCCCGCCTGCTCGAGCAGGCGCTCAAGGAACGGGGCCACGACGTTCTGCTGACCCGCGAACCGGGCGGCAGTCCGGGGGCCGAGGCGATCCGGGGGCTTTTGTTGACCGGTGCGCCCGACCGATGGTCGCCCGAGACCGAGATCCTGCTTTTCACGGCTGCCCGGCGTGATCATCTGGAACGAAGCATCCGGCCTGCCCTCTCGGCGGGACGGACCGTCGTGACCGACCGGTTCGCCGATTCCACCCGCGTCTATCAGGGTGCCGCCCGGGCCGGGTTGCAGGACCTCGTGGACCGGCTGCACGCGCTCATGATCGGGTGCGAACCGGACCTGACGCTTCTGATCGACATGGACCCGGAACTCGCACTCGCGCGCGGCCTGGCCCGCGCCTCGGGCGAGGACCGGTTCGAGGAGATGGGCCTTGCCTTTCAGCAGCGCCTGCGGCGGGGGTTCCTCGACCTGGCCGCGACCCATCCCGACCGGATCTGCCTCATCGACGGGAACCGCCCGCCCGAGGCTGTGGCGGCCGATGTGGTGCGCCTTGTCCTGGCCCATCCGAAGGCCACCATCCTGCGCAGCGCCACTCCGATGGGCAGGGCCACCCCATGAGCAAGGCCACCACCGAGGACGCATCCGAGGCGCCCGATCGCGCCGGCGACGCACCCCACCCCTGCGAGGCCGAGGCGCTGTTCGGCCATGACGCCGCCGAGGCCGAGGTTCTGGCCGCCTTCAATGCCGGGCGGATGCATTCCGGCTGGCTGATCGTGGGACCCAAGGGCATCGGCAAGGCCACGCTGGCCTACCGGATCGCGCGGTTCCTGCTGGCAAGCCCGCCTGCCGAGCCTGCGGGCCTGTTCGGCGCGCCGGCGCAACCCCGGACGCTTGCCCTCGATGCCGGCCATCCCGATGCCCGGCTGATCCGGTCGGGTGCGCATCCCCGGCTGTTGGTCCTGCGCCGCAGCATCGACGAGCGCACCGGACGGCTGCGCAGCCAGATCGTGGTTGACGATGTCCGTCGCCTGCGTGGCTTTTTCGGCCTGTCGGCGGCGGATGGCGGGCACCGGGTGGTGATCGTCGATCCGGCGGACGAGATGACGACCAGTGCCGCGAACGCGCTTCTCAAGGTGCTGGAAGAGCCGCCCGCAAGGGCCACGCTGCTTCTGGTGGCACATCAGCCGATGGCGCTTCTGCCCACGATCCGCTCGCGTTGCCGCATCCTGCGACTGGCCCCTCTCGATGCAAGCGACCTTGCCCAGGCGCTTGCGGCGGCGGGTTTGCCGGTTGCGGCCGATGCGGCGACGGCGGTGCTGACCGGCGGATCGGCGGGGGCGGCGGTGCGGCTGGCGGCGGGCGACGGGGCCGCGCTCTATGCCGAGATCGTCGGCCTGTTCGAAGGGCTGCCCCGCCTGGACCGCACCCGCGCGATTCGCCTGGCCGAGGCCTGTGTCGGACGCGGAGCGGAGTTGCGCTACGACCTGACCGTCGAACTGATCGACCTTTTCCTTGCACGCGCCGCCCGCGCCGGTCTTCTGGGCGAACCCGCAACCCAGGCCGCCCCGCACGAGGCCCGGCTGCTGGCGCGGCTGTCGCCGCATGATGCGGCCGCGCGCCGCTGGGCCCTGCTGCATCAGGAGCTTGGCGCCCGCATCCGCCACGGTCGGGCGGTCAACCTTGACCCGGCTGCACTGATCCTCGATATGGTCCTGCGCATCGAAGAGACGGCGCGCAGTCTTGGCCCCCCCTGAGGCGACAGGACATCCCGCAAACCCGCCCGGACAGAGCCCGAGACAAACCCCGTGACACACCCCGCGCCGCCCGAGATCGTGGACAGCCATTGCCACCTCGACTTTCCCGATTTCGAGGGCAAGCTCGATGAGGTGATCGCGCGGGCCGCCGCGGCAGGTGTGATGCGGATGGTGACGATCTGCACGCGTCTTCGCCATGAGCCGGCGGTGCGCGCGCTGGCCGAAGCGCATGGACCTGTCTTCTACGCCGCAGGCACCCATCCGATGCATGTGACCGAGGAACCGATGGCCACGGTCGAGGCGCTGGCAGCCATTGCCCGGCATCCCAAATGCATCGGCATCGGCGAAACCGGCCTTGACTACCACTACACCGCCGAGACGGCCGACGTTCAGAAGGCATCGCTCCGCATCCATATCGCAGCCGCGCGGGCCACGGGTCTGCCGCTGATCATCCATGCCCGCGCAGCCGACGACGACATGGCCCGTATCCTGACCGAGGAACATGCCAAGGGTCCCTTCGGCTGCGTGATGCACTGTTACTCCAGCGGTGCGGCACTGGCGAAGCGGGCCGTCGACCTGGGCTTTTACCTCTCGATGTCGGGCATCGCCGCCTTTCCCAGATCCGGGCCGCTCCGCGAGATCTTTCGCGCGGCCCCGCTTGAGCGCATCCTGCTCGAGACGGACAGCCCCTACCTTGCGCCGCCGCCGCACCGCGGCAAGCGCAATGAACCGGCCTTTACCGCCCTGACCGCCCGCATCGGTGCCGAGCTTTTCGGACTGGACATCAAGGATTTCGCGCGCGCCACCACCGCGAATTTCGACCGCCTTTTCTCCAAGGCGGCACGGGCGGGGCTTGCCGCCTGATGGCGCGGTTGCGCTTCACGATCCTGGGCTGCGGCTCGTCCGGGGGGGTGCCGCGGCTGGGCGGCAACTGGGGCGACTGCGATCCGGCCAATCCGCGCAACATGCGCAGGCGCTGTTCGCTTCTGGTCACGCGCACCGACGAGGGCGGCGAGACGACCGTCCTGATCGACACGACCCCCGACATGCGTGCCCAGCTTCTGGATGCCGGTGTCGGGCGGCTGGACGCGGTGGCCTATACGCATGCCCATGCCGATCATGTGCATGGCATCGACGACCTGCGGATGATCGTGCACAACACGCGCCAGCGCCTGCAGGTCTGGGCCGATGGCGAGACGGCAAACGACCTTGTCTCGCGCTTCGGCTATGCCTTCGTGCAGCCGCGCGGATCGGCCTATCCGCCAATCTGCGACCTGAACACGATCGAAGGCCCGTTCGAGATCACGGGCCCCGGTGGCGCGATCCGGCTGACCCCGTTCGAGGTGCGCCACGGCACGATCGCCGCCCTGGGCTTTCGCATCGGCGCGCTCGCCTATCTGCCCGATGTCTCGGACATACCCGAGCCGGCCTGGCCCTGTCTGACCGATCTCGACACCTGGATCGTGGATGCGCTGCGCTACACGCCGCATCCGACCCATGCGCATCTGGAGCAGACTCTGGGCTGGATCGCGCGCGCAGCACCCCGCCGGGCGATCCTGACCAACATGCATATCGACCTTGACCATGACCGGGTCGCGCAGGAGACGCCCGACCATGTCACCCCCGCCCATGACGGGATGGTGATCGACCTTGCCGACTGAAGCGGCAGGCCAGAGCGGATGAGCATCTTCGCCTCGATCATCCTGCCGGTCTTCGTGCTGATCGCAATGGGCTATGCGGCGGCCTGGCGTGGGCTGATGCCCGAAAGCGCGGTCGACGGGCTGATGACCTTTGCGCAGGGCTTTGCGGTGCCGGTGCTTCTGTTTCTTGCCGTCTCGCGGCTGGATCTGACGCAAAGCTTCGATCCGCGGCTGCTGGTCAGCTTCTATCTGGGCGCAGTCTCGGGCTTCATCGTGGGGCTGTTCGGCGCGCGGCTGATCTTTGGCCGGTCATGGGAGGATTCGGTCGCCATCGGCTTTTGCGGGCTGTTCTCCAACTCGCTGCTGCTTGGACTTGCGATCACCGAACGCGCCTATGGACCCGAGGCGCTGGTCGGCAATTTCGTCATCCTCTCGGTCCATGCGCCCTTCTGCTACATGCTCGGCATCGCGACGATGGAGCTGGTGAAGGCGCGCGGCGCGGCACTGGCCAGCCTGCCGGGCAAGATCGGCGGCACGCTTCTGCGCAATGCGCTGGTCATCGGGATCGGGCTTGGCTTCGTGGTCAATCTCTCGGGCCTTGGCCTGCCGATGGTGCTGAGCGACGGGCTCGAGATGATCGCCCGCGCGGCGATCCCCACCTCGCTCTTCGGGCTTGGCGGGGTGCTGTTTCGCTATCGGCCCGAGGGCGACATGCGGGTCATCCTGTTCATCACCGCCGTGTCGCTGCTGCTGCACCCGACCGTGACCTGGCTCCTGGCACAGGGCGGGGCGGGTGGCGGCCTTCCCCTGCCCGGCCAGCCGCTCGAGGTTGACGCGCTGCGCTCGGCGGTGCTGACCGCGGCGATGGCACCGGGGGTGAATGCCTATGTCTTTGCCAATCAAAACGGCCACGCCCGGCGCGTCGCCGCCTCGGCCGTGCTGATCGGCACGGCGGCCTCGATGGTGACCGGGGCCTTCTGGATCTGGCTTCTGCCTTGACGAACCAAGGCGGCAGAGGCTGCTCCGCGCCCTATTCGACCTCCTTGCGGATGCGGCGGATCAGAAGCCAGACTGCCGCGACGACCGCCGGAGCCGCCAGCGCGCCCAGAACCGCATCGGACATACCTGCCGCCTTGCCCACCGGCTTGAGGACATAGAGCACGAGGTTGAGCGCGTAATAGCTGATCGCCACGACCGACAGCCCCTCGACAGTGCGCTGCAGGCGCAGCTGCAGGTCGGCGCGCCGGTCCATGCTGGCCAGCAGCATCTGGTTCTGGGCCGACCGCTCGACATCCACGCGCGTGCGCAACAGGTCGCTTGCCCTGAGCGCGCGGTCCGACATCGCCTGCAGGCGCTTTTCGGTCGACTTCACTGTCCGCATCGCCGGATCGAACCGGCGCAACATGAATTCCTTGAAGGTCTGCCGCCCCTCGAACCGCTGCTCGCGCAGCACTTCGACACGTTCGTTCACGATGGTCTCGTAGGCTCCGGTCGCCCCGAACCGAAAGCTTGATTGCGCGACGATCTGTTCCAGCTCGGCCGAGACCGACAGGAGCGAGGCCAGCGCCTTGTCGGCATCGGGCATCTCGCCGCTCATTTCCGAGACAAGCTCGGACAATTGCCGGTCGATCGCACCCAGCCGGGGCGACAGGTCGCGGGCGCGCGCAAGGCCCAGCATGGACATGGTCTTGTAGGTCTCGATCTCGCACAGCCGCTGGATGACGCGGCCCACCCGGCGCGCGCCGGTGCCTTCGCGCACGAAGACGGCGATCCGCTGATGGCCCGCCGGATCGATGCGGAAGTCAGCCGCAATCACCAGATCGCCCTCGAGCACCCGGCTCAACGCAAGGCTTTCGGGGATGAACCAGTCATTCGTCCGCACGACCATCTGCGCATCGGTCACCCCCGTCTCGATCCGGATCAAGGCCGAGGTGATGCGCGCACCCGGCGCGGCCGCCAGCCAGTCTTCGGGAAAGATGTCGAAGGTCGAAGGGTCGAAGGCAGGCGTGTCCAGCCCGTCGACGAACAGGGTATAGGTGGTGAATTCGGTATGGCTTTCCCATTTGAGGCTATGCTCGCCCAGCCGCCCGAACCAATGGGTCGCGCCGGGTTGTGGATGACTGGCACCGAACCGGTCGAGCAGGTCCAGAAGATGCGCGAAATCGGCCGCGCGGTCGCGGGCGGCGGCATTTTGTGTGGGCTTGATCGCCAGATAGGCGGCCCGGCTGGGCAGGTCGACGGTCGGAAAGGGGCGTGCGTGCAGTTCGTTGGACAGCGCGTAACGCAGGGGATGATCTTCGATCGTGCTCATGTCGTTCCCCTGTTTCGGCGCCGATGTCACATCGGTTGATCTGCAACACCGCGCGACGCCTGATGACGCAAGACCCATGTCGCGCAATCAACCGATCACGCCTCCGATCCTAGCGGCATTTGGCCGTGAGTAAACGGGAACATCCTGAATTATGAGACGCTTAGCGGCACACTGTTGTATGCAGCGTGCCGCTTTCGCGCAGATCGCCTCGCGATCGCCCTAGATCGTCACCACCGCGAGCGGAGGAAAGCCGTTGAAGGCGACCGAGGAATAGGTCGAGGTATAGGCCCCGGTGTTGCGGATCAGCACCCTGTCGCCCGCCTTCAGCGTCAGCGGCAGCTGCACCGGCCGCTTTTCGTACAGCACATCGGCCGAATCGCAGGACGGGCCTGCCAGGATGCAGGGGCCCGTCGGTTCGCCGTCATGCGGGGTCACGAACTGATAGCGGATCGCCTCGCCCTCGGTCTCGGCCAGGCCCGAGAAGCGGCCGATGGAGAGATAGACCCAGCGGTGCACGTCCCGGTCCGACTTGCGCGATGCAAGCATCACCTCGGCCACGATCATGCCGGCTTCGGCGACAAGGCCGCGTCCGGGTTCGGCCATGATGCGGGGCACGGGGCCGAAACGGGCGGTGACCAGATCCATGACGCGGTCGGCGTAAAGCGTGGGCGCCTCGATCTCTTCCCCGTAGAAGGCCGGGAAGCCGCCGCCGATGTTGAGCAGGCTCAGCTCATGCCCCGCTGCACGGGCCGCATCCCAGGTCTGGCCCAGTTGGTCGAGCGTGGCCTCCCACATGTCGGCGCGGCGGGTCTGGCTGCCGACGTGGAAGGAAAAGCCCACCGGATCGAGGCCAAGCGTACGGGCCCGGTCCAGCAGCCCGAGCGCCATCGCCTGATCGCAGCCGAACTTGCGCGACAGCGGCCAGTCGGCCTGGCTGACCTCGACGATCAGCCGGATATAGACCTGCGCGCCGGGGGCGTTTGCGGCGATCTTCTCAAGCTCTTCCTCGGCATCGGCGGCGAAAAGACGGATGCCTGCACGCCAGGCAAAGGCGATATCGGCGGCGCGCTTGACGGTATTGCCGAACGAGATCGTCTCGGGCCGCGCACCAAGCGCAAGGCACATCTCGATCTCGCCCCGGCTGGCGGCGTCGAAACGGGCGCCAAGGCCCACGAGCCGTTCCAGGATGGCGGGATGCGGGTTGGCCTTGACGGCATAGTGGATATCAGCGCGGCCAAGGCCCGCGTTGAGCGCCAGATACTGCGCCTCGACCAGGTCGATATCCAGGACGAGTGTCGGCCGATCGAAGGCGGCCGTGGCGCAGAACGCCTCAAGACGGGTGGAGTCGGCAAAGGGAGCGGAGGCCGTGGCCCCGGCGAAACGTACAGTCATCGGTCATCTCCAAAAGACCCGGCCCCCGAGGGGGCCGCCAAGTTCAAACGGAGACGTTACCGTCGCTGCGTAAACACATGTGCAGGAACTGCTTCGGCCAGAGGCGCGTGCGTTGGCGTCTTGACCGCCCATGTGGGCCAAGTGCGATCGCAATTCAAGTGACAATTTCCCGACAGGCGCCCGCCGGGGTCCGGTCGCAGCCCCGTAGGGCGGGGTTCACCCCGCCCCGCTCAGGCAGCCGGCCTTCCGGTGGGGCGGGGTGAACCCCGCCCTACGCGATCTTGGGCAACAAGGCATCCACGGAGGATTTGGCATCGCCATAGAACATCCGCGTGTTTTCCTTGTAGAACAGCGGGTTCTCGATGCCGGAATAGCCTGTCCCCTGCCCGCGC
>JAFIEN010000152.1 GCA_020832515.1 Rubellimicrobium sp.
CATCGCCGTCGATCCCGGCCCGCGTTTCGTCTTCGGCACCGCGGTGGTCGCCCCGCTTGCCCCCGGCACCGAACTGCCCGAGAACTTCGCCCCCGGCGCCACCGCCCGGTCCGACACGATCCGCGCCGCCGCCTCGTCGGCCGTGTCGGCCTGGCGCGATGTCGGTCATGCCAAGGCGGAGACGGGGACACAGTCGATCGTCGCGCTGCACCAGGAAAACCGCCTCGATGCCGAGGTCGAGATCCGCCCCGGCCCCCGCCTGACCTATGGCCCGCTGACCATTCAGGGCAACGATACCGTGCGGGCTGAACGGATCGCCGCACTTGCCGCGCTTGAGCCCGGTAAAGTCTTCTCGCCGGCCGATCTGGATGCCGCCGCCCTGCGCCTGCGGCGGACCGGCACCTTCCGGTCGGTCACGATCATCGAGGGCGAAACCTTTTCCGACGATTTCCGCCTGCCGATGACGATCCAGGTCTCGGAACTGCCGCCCCGGCGGTTCGGCTTCGGGGCCGAGCTTTCCTCGACCGAGGGCCTGTCCCTCAATGCCTTCTGGCTGCACCGCAACCTGCTTGGCGGGATGGAGCGGTTCCGTGTCGAGGGCGCGATCACCGGGATCGAGGGGGTGGCGATCGACAGCGGACGGGCCGGGCCGGACTATCGTCTCGGGTTCGAGCTTGCCCGGCCCGGCACCTTCAACCCCGATATCGATCTTCTGGCGACGCTCGCCATCAGCCGCCTTGACGAACCCGATTTCCGGCTGGATCAGGTCACCGGTACGCTGGGCTTTACCCAGTTCCTGCGCGATGACCTGACCTACAAGGCCGGGATCGGCTTTCTGACCGCGCGCGAGGAAACGGCTTTCCGCCGCCGCGACTACACCTTGCTGACCCTGCCGCTCGAAGGGATCCTCGACCGGCGGGACGATCCGCTGAACGCGACCGAGGGCTTTTTCATCGACCTTCAGGTCACGCCCTTTCTGGGCGTGATCGGCGCAGGCGACGGTGTCAGGGTCTTTGCCGACGGGCGGGGTTACTTCAGTTTCGGCGAACGGGTGACGCTGGCGGCGCGCGGGCAGATCGGGTCGGTGCTCGGCCCCGACCTTCTCGATGCGCCGGCGGATTTCCTGTTTTACTCGGGTGGTGGTGGCACGGTCCGGGGACAGCCGTATCAGGCGCTGGGTATCGAGCTTCTGCGGATAGGGTTTGACGACGGCTCAAGCCGGATCGGCGGGCGTTCCTTTGCGGGTGTTCAGCTTGAGACCCGGGTCGGGATCACCGACGCGCTGGGGGCGGTGGCCTTCTACGATATCGGTGCGATCGACATCGAGAACCTTCCCGGCGAGGGAGCGCTCTGGCATGCCGGGGTTGGTCTGGGCGTGCGCTACAACACCCCCATCGGCCCGATCCGGCTGGATGTGGCGACACCGGCCAGCGACGGGCGCCTGGGCGACCGGGTCGAGTTCTATGTCGGCATCGGGCAGGCCTTCTGATGGCGCGCCTTCTACAGCTTGCGCTTGTCGTCCTGGTGCTGCTGGTGCCGCCTGGCGTGGTCGCCCAGACCGCCGACGAAGAGCGTGACAGCAACTTCCTGTCGCGCCAGATCGAGGATGCGCTCTCGACCGTGTCGCGCACCGTCCAGATCGACGGTTTTCGCGGTGCGCTGTCCTCGCGGGCGACGATGACTTCGCTGACCATGGCCGATGAAGAGGGGGTCTGGCTTCGGGCCGAGGGGCTGGTTCTTGACTGGAACCGGGCCGCCCTTCTGCGCGGCAACCTGTCGGTGCGGGAACTTGCGGCCGAGCGGATCACGCTCTTGCGCACCCCCATTGCCGAACCCGCCCCCCCCTCGCCCGAGGCCGCACCCTTTGCCCTGCCGGAATTGCCGCTCTCGATCCAGATCGGGGCCATGCGGATCGAGGAACTGGTCCTCGAGGCGCCCGTTCTGGGGCGGCAGGTGATCCTGTCGATCGAGGGGATGGCGGAACTGGATGGTGGCGAAGGACAGACGCAGCTGACCGCGCAAAGGCTTGACGGGGCCGAGGGCAGTTTCGTCCTTGATGCGGGCTATTCCAACAGCACCCGCATCCTTGACCTGAACCTGGTCGTGGACGAGGCCGCCGACGGCCTTGCCGCGCGGTTTCTGGGCATCCCCGGCCGGCCTGAACTGCGTCTCGAGCTTGCCGGGACCGGCCCGATCGACGACTACACCGCAACGCTGACGCTTGCGACCGACGGCGTGACCCGCCTGACCGGCGAGGCGGGGCTGGTCACGGTTCCCGGCCCGGAAGGTACGGAACCGGGGCAGGATTTTCGCCTTGCGGTCGAAGGCGATCTCTCGGCGGTCACCGAACCGGCCTTCCATCCCTTCTTCGGCAGCCAGAGCCGCATTGAGCTGCAGGGCGGCCGCGATGGCGAGGGCCGGTTGACGCTGCAGACGCTTCGGCTCGAGACGGCCTCGTTCGATCTTGGCGGTCAGGCGGTGATCGCTCCCGACGGCTGGCCCGAAGAGTTGCGGCTTCAGGGCCGGATCGCGGCGGCGGACGGCGGGCCTGTTGTGCTGCCCGTTGGCGGGGGCGAGACATCGGTCGACGAGGTCGAGCTGGACCTGAGCTTTGACGCCGCGCAAGGCGATGCCTGGAGCGGTAGCTTCGTCGTCTCGGGGCTGAGCCGGCCCGGGCTGGTCCTCCCGGTGCTGACACTTTCGGGCGGCGGGGTGATCGTGCCGGCCGGGGCCGAGGGGGCGGGGCGGTTCACGGCCGCGCTCGACTACAATGCCGAGGGTCTGACGCTTGAGGATGCCGCCCTGTCCGAGGCTGTCGGCAGCGCGATCACCGGCGAAATCCGCCTCTCTCGCGCGGGGGACGACCCGCTGCGGATCGAGCGGTTGACGCTGTCGGGACCCGGCCTGACCCTTTCCGCCGAAGGCAGCGTATCGGGCGGGGCCGACAGGTTCCTGATCGACAGCTCGATCCTGCTTTCGGCCGAAGATGCCAGCCGTTTCGCGCCGCTGACCGGCCTCGATCTGGGTGGCGCGGCCGAGGTCACCATCGTCTCGAGCCTGCAGCCCTTCGACGGTATCTTCGATGTGCTGGTCACCGGCGGGACGCGCGATCTGGCCTTCGGCATCGACCCGCTCGATGCGCTGCTGGCTGGCGAAGGCCGGATCACCATTGCCGCCGCCCGGGACGAGGGCGGCGCGCGGATCCCGGTGCTTGATATTGCGACCGACGGGGTGCGGATCACCGGCAGCGCCGATGTCACCAGTGGCGAAAGCAAGGCGGTCTTTGCGCTGACCCTGCCCGACGTGGGCCTTGCACTGCCCGATCTTGCCGGGCCTGCCACGCTGCAGGGCCAGGCCGCACGCGATGCCGAGGGGCGCGTCGCGCTGTCCGCACAGGCCAGCCTGCCGGGCACCGACTTGCGGATCGAGGTGCAGGGCGACGATCCCGACGGCCCCCTTCTGGCCGAGATCGCCGCCGGCATCGACGATCTGTCGGCCTTTGCCGCGCTGGTGGACCGGCCGCTCTCGGGCGCGGCCGAGGCGCGCGTGACCGGCAGCCTTGCCCCTGACGCCAGCACGCTGGACCTGACCCTTTCGGCCACCACCCGCGACCTTGCCATCGGACTGCGCGAGGTAGACCTTCTGCTTGTCGGCCCCAGTTCGCTGAACGCGCAGCTGATCCGCGAGGGCCCCGAGACCTTTCGCCTCGAGGGGCTGGCGCTTGAGACCGGGGCGCTTGGCCTGACCGGATCGGCCCGGGCCGAGGGGGCGGCGCGTTCCGCCGTGTTCGATGCGCGACTGGCCGATATCGCGCCTTTCGTCGAGGGCCTGACGGGTCCGGTGACGCTTTCGGGCAGTGCCGCACAATCGGCGGACGGGACGGTCGTCCTGGACCTTGCGGCAGGCCATGCCGGCGCCGTCGCGCGGGTGGATGGTCGGCTGACACCGCCCGAGGCAGGCCTTGCCTTCGACGGACGCCTCGATGCCGATGTGCCCGAGCTTTCGGCCTTTGCTGCCGTGACCCTGCCGCTTCTGGGGCAGGCCCCCTCGGGTGCGGTCGCTGTCGATCTTTCCGGAATGGTCCGGGCCGACCTGTCGCTGTTCGATCTTGATGTCGCCGGCACCACCGGGGATCTGCGGACCGGGATCGCGCCCCTCGATCCGCTGCTGGCGGGGCCGGGAAGCTTTGCCCTGCGCGCCACCCGCAGCGCGCCTGACGAGATCGTGGTCGAAGACCTGCGCCTGCAGACACCGCAACTGTCGGCAAGCCTTGACGGGCAGCTTGATGCCCGGGGCGGCGCGGCCGAGCTTGCCGTCACGGTGTCCGATGTATCGCCCATTGTCCCCGGCCTGTCTGGCCCCGCCCGCCTTGCCGGGACGGCGACTCTGGATGCCGAGGATCGCGGCACGCTGGATCTGTCGGTCAGTGCGCCGGGCGTGACGGCGACGGTCTCCGCCGCCATTGCCGAGGCCGATGCGGGGCGCGAGACGACGCTGCAGCTGGTGGCCGAGGCGCAGAACCTTGCGATCCTGTCGCCGCTCGCCGGACGGCCCTTGTCGGGATCGGCCGGTGCGACGGTGACGGGCAGCCTCATGCCCGACGGCAGCGCCTTCGACCTTGCGGTCGCGGCGCGGGCGACCAATCCCGACCCGGGTATCCCGGCAGTGGCGACGTTGCTGCGCGGATCGGGCACGCTCGATGCGCGGCTCTTGCGCACGGGCGGCAGCGGCCTTTCGATCGAAGGCCTGCGGCTTGCCTTCCCGAACCTGACCTTCAACGGCGATCTGTCGGGCCGCGATTTCGCCGGTCGCGCGACATTCGACGCCCGGCTGACCGATGTCGGCCTGTTCGCGCCGGAATTCCCCGGCCCGCTGACCGCGACAGGAACCGCGACGCTGGATGCGGCGGGCAACTGGCAGATCAGCACCGATGCCAACGGCCCTGGCGGCACCACGTTGCGCGCGACCGGGATCGTGGCCGGGCCGGGCGCGCTGAACCTGTCGCTGACCGGCACTGCACCGCTTGGCCTTGCCAATGGCCTCATCGACCCGCGCCGGATCGAAGGGCGGGCAGGCTTCGATCTGCAACTGGTCGGCGCAGCCGCCCCCGAGAACCTCTCGGGGACCGTCACCCTCTCGCAAGGCCGCTTTGCCGACCCCCTCCTGCGAGAGGCCCTGAGCGACATCGCCGGCACGATCACGCTTGGCGGCGGGCGGGCGCAGCTTCAGCTTGGCGCCTCGGTCGAAACCGGTGGACGGCTCGAGATCGAGGGGCCGATCGGCCTTGCCGCCCCCTTCGTGGCCGAGCTTGCGGTGACAGGCCGAAACGTCGGCCTGCGCGACCCTGCGCTGTTTTCCACGACCGCCGATGCGGCGATCCGGGTGACTGGCCCGCTGGCCGGGGGTGCGCTGATCGCGGGAACCGTGGATCTGGGCGTGGTCGAGCTGCGTATCCCTTCGTCCCCCGTCGGGGCGTTGGGCACCCTTCCCGAGGTGCGCCACATCGCCCCCACCCGTCCGGTGGTCGAGACGCTGGCCCGGGCCGGACTCGGCGTGGACGGTCGCGATGTCGATGCCGGTGACGGCGGCCGCGGCGGCGGGAGCGGTGCCTTTCGCCTTGATGTCACGATCCGGGCGCCTTCGCGTGTCTTCATCCGTGGCCGCGGCCTCGATGCCGAACTGGGTGGTGAGTTCAGCATCGGCGGCACGACCGCGCTGCCGATCCCGACCGGTGGGCTCGAACTGATTCGCGGGCGGCTGGACATTCTCAACCAGCGGTTCGACCTGACTGAAGGGTCCATAACCGTGGTCGGGGATTTCGTCCCGTTTCTGCGGCTTGTCGCCCGCACCACCGCGCGCACCGGCACGGTGGTGGATGTCACGGTCGAGGGGCCCGCCAGCGCGCCCGAGGTCACCTTCCGGTCGCAGCCCGAACTGCCCGAGGACGAGATCATGGCCCAGCTGATCTTTGGCCGCGACCTCAGCCAGATCTCGCCCCTGCAGGCGGTGCAGCTTGCCTCGGCGGTGGCGACGCTGGCGGGCAGGGGTGGTGGTTTCGTGGACGGGATCCGAGATCAGCTCGGGATCGACGATCTGGACATCGCCGCCGATGGGGACGGCAATGCCGCGCTTCGGCTTGGGGCCTATCTGTCCGAGAATGTCTATACCGACGTGACGGTCGGCACGACCCAGACTCAGATCGACCTCAACCTCGATCTGACCGACGACATCACGGTCCGGGGCGGAGTGTCGAGCA
Organism: Rubellimicrobium sp.; assembly: GCA_020832515.1. Taxonomy (GTDB): domain Bacteria; phylum Pseudomonadota; class Alphaproteobacteria; order Rhodobacterales; family Rhodobacteraceae; genus JAFIEN01. Next base: position 6,257 of record JAFIEN010000152.1, read on the forward strand.
CCGGGGAAACCTCGCTGGGGATCTTCTTCGAGCGCGATTACTGAGGGAAGGCAAATTTGCCAAATTTGCCGGGTGCGTCGAATTTGGCAAATTCGACCGCCGCCCGGGTTGCGTCCCCGCACAGGCCCTGTGCCTTCACATGGACCGCGCGGTGCTTATCTGAGGAAAAAGCCCGCACAGGTGCGGGGCATGACGCCAGACAGGATGTCCAGATGGCCGAACCAACCCCGGGTCCCGACGCGCTCGACCTGCGCAAGGGCCTTCCCGATGCGCTCAAGGTGCTTCTCGCCGACTACCCGCGCGAGGCATGGGCCGCAGATCCCGGTTTCCACGGCCTTGTCAGCTTCTGGCTCGATCGTCACCAGATGTTCCGCCGGCTCCTCGGGATGATGCAGGCCGACACGGTGGCCCTGCGCAGCCGCGACATCGACCCGCGGCAATTCTCGCAGCGTCTGTCGCGCCTTGGCGGGACGTTCGTGCAGGAACTGCACGGCCACCACCAGATCGAGGACCACCACTACTTCCCCGTCCTGATGCAGAAGGAACCCGCCATCGCCCGCGGGTTCGAGATCCTCGACAGCGATCATCACGCCCTTGACGGCCATCTCGACGGCTTCGTGAAGGGGGCGAACGGCCTGATCGCGGCCCTTGCCGATCCGATCGCCACCGGCTCGGCCGCCGCCCGGTTCGACACCGATCTTTCCCGGTTCGAGACATTCCTCGACCGGCATCTGACCGACGAGGAAGACCTGATCGTGCCCATCCTTCTGCGGCACGGCGAACGCAGCCTGGGCTGAGGCCCTTCCCCGGTCGGCAAAACGGTGCCAGACTGGCCCCATGCTCGACCTGCCGATCCCGCCCCAGACCAGCCTGCGCCCCCCGTCCGAGGTGATGCGCCTGCGCCGCATGGGCGCGGCCTTCCCGACGCGGCTGTCCTTTCTGCCCACGCTCCTGCGGCACATGGCGGCCGAGCGGGTGCGGATCGACCGTCCCGTCTGGAACATCGACGCGCGGGGCTTTGGCCATGCGCTCTATACCCTGCGTCTTGCCGGCCATGCTTACGGCCTTGTCGCCGTCTCGTCCGACCTGCCGCCCGAGGCGCGCACCGACCGCGTCATCGCCACCGCCTGGGACACGGCCCATGTGCTGACCGACGGCATCCCCGACGCGGCCGAGCTTGCCCGGATCGTTGCCGCAGCCCCCCGGCAAGAGGCTGCGCGCTTCACCGCGCGCGACCTGATCCTGAGCCGTGCCAACAAGTCCGTCCGCCTGTTCGACCACGTCACCGCACGTCTGGCGGCGGGCGGCCAGCCCGATCCCGGGCTGGTCCGTGCGACCGGCTATCTGATGCGCACCACCGCCGTCTATGGCAACGGCAAGTTCGGCATCGCCGACCGCTCCCGGATCGCCGATCGCCCGGTGCTGTCCGGCCCCTTCATGGCCGAGATGCTGACCGTCTGGCTGATCCGGCATTTCACGCATGACCTTGCCGAGCATGTGGGCGGCGCGCGGCTTGATCCGCGGCTCAAGCGCCATCTGGGCATCGGCAACGCCACCGGCCTTGGCATGGCACCCTTCCTTGTCGCCCATCCGCTGCTGCTCGACGCGTGGATGCAGGTGCGCGAGACGGCCCTGGCACGCGTCCGCGCCGTCGAGGCGCTTGAGGCTGATCGGATCGACAGGCTCCATACGCTTGTCGCCCGCGCGGCCGCCCATCTGGCCGAATGGCAAGTCGACGACCCCACCGCCGCTGCCCGCCTCGACATGCTGCGCCGCGAATGGCCCGAGGTTGCCGCCCATCTCTCGCCCGAGGCCCTCGCCCGGCCGCGTCCGCTCGATCGCCTCATGTCCGGCGCGACCCGGTGGTCCATCGACACGCAGGAGCTTCTCGCCGCCCTCCTGATCGAGCCCTTCGGCGATCTGGTCGACGGCCTGACCGAATGCATGGCCAGCCCCTTCGCGCCTCGCCTCGATCCCGCGATGTCCTGCGAGGCCCTCGCCGCCCTGATCGCGCAGGACTGGGACTGGGCCCTTGCGCTCGATTTCGCGCAGCGCCGGCATTCGGCCCGCTTCTGGTATGTGTCCGAGGAAAAGGCCGAACCGCGCCTCGGCGACCGCTTCACCGAAGACGGAGCCGAACGCGAATCACCCCTCGACATCGCCCGGCAGGTTCAGGCCCTCGCCCGCGATCTTGCCGGGCAACGGGGGCCGCTTTCCCGTTTCCTCGCTCTCCACCCGAACCATCGCGCAGCCGCCCGCCGGGTCCAGACCCTCGCCCGCCACCCCTATGCCGAGATCCGCGACAACATGATCGGGGCCGAGTGCCTGCCCATCGACATGCTGCGCTGCAAGCTTGCATTCTTCGGTGCCGCGAAGTTCGACCCCAAATCTGACCGCTGGACCCGGATCGCGCTCGCCCAGGGCGCGCCGCTGGGCCCCGATCCGGACAGCGCGCAGGACTGGTGGCTGGCCGCGATGGATCCGTGACGAACAGCTCCGACGCCCGCAGCCTGAACGAGATCGAAGCCCTCGTCCTCAAGGCCGCCCGGGGCGCGGGCCTGCCGCTGGGCCATGCCGAGGATATTGCCGCCGCCGCTCCACTCCTCGCCGCGGCCGCACCCGGCGATCTTGATCAGCTTGTCGCGGCCCTCGCCCCGCCGCATGATCCGGTGACGTTGCCCGAAGCCGACCCCATCCTGCTTCACGCCCCCCGCATCGCCATGGCGGGGCCACTCATCCTCGACCGGCTCATGGCAGAGGGCGGCAGCGCCTGCCTCCGCACCCCCGACGCGCCCGCGCTGATGATTGCACTCGCCCGCGCGGCGGCCCCCGCCGGCCAGATCGCCACGCGGACAGACGGCACCTACCTGCATCTGACCATGACCCCGGATCAGCCGCCACCCGGTCCTCCGACCCTCGCCGGCCCGGTCCCGGTCCCGCCCCGGATCTGGGCCAGCCTCGAAAGCCTCGCCGCCCGGACCCTTGTCCCCGAAAGCGAGGCCTCGCGCCGCAGTGGCGCAGGCGCGGGTCTCAGCGACAACGACTGAACCCACCTTTCTTGCTCTTCTTTTGTTTCCAAATATCCCGGGGGGAGCCGCAGGCGGGGGGCAGCGCCCCCCGTTGCGACGCCGATCAATCGCGCGGGGTCACC